>JBHELS010000260.1:0-4090 GCA_046263015.1 Burkholderiales bacterium
GGCGGCGCTGCCGAGAGCTTGGGCGGCGGTGGCGGCCAGGTGACCGTGCCGTCCTTGATCACGGTCGTGCCGCGGATCACCTCGTCGTCCATGTTGACGTCGAGGCGCCCGTTTTTCTCCTTGCAGAGCTCCTCGGTGAGCCGCAGCAGATTGGTCGCGTAGAGGGTGCTCGACTGCTTGGCGAGGCGGCTCGGCAGGTCGGTGTAACCGATGAGCGTCACGCCTTCTTTCACCGCCAGCTCGCCCGGCTCGGTCAGCTCGCAATTACCGCCCTGCTCGGCGGCCAGGTCGACCACCACGCTGCCCGGCTTCATCGAGCGCACCATGTCCGCCGTGATCAGCTTCGGCGCCGGCTTGCCGGGAATGAGCGCCGTGGTGATGACGATGTCGGCCTGCTTTGCTTCGCGCGCGAACACCTCGCGCTGCGCGCGTTGGAAGCCCTCGCTCATCACCTTCGCGTAGCCGCCGACCCCGCTAGCTTCCTCCTGATACTCGACGCCGACGAACTCGGCGCCCATCGACTTCACCTGATCGGCAACCTCGGGACGCGTGTCGTTCGCGCGCACGATCGCGCCGAGGCTCGAGGCGGTGCCGATCGCCGCGAGGCCGGCGACGCCGGCGCCGATGACGAACACCCTTGCCGGTGGCACCTTGCCGGCGGCGGTGATCTGCCCGGTGAAGAAGCGGCCGAACGCGTGCGCCGCTTCGATCACGGCACGGTAGCCGGCGATGTTCGCCATCGACGAGAGCGCGTCAAGCTTTTGCGCGCGCGAAATGCGCGGCACGCTATCCATGGCGAGCACCGTGGCGCGCTTCGCGGCGAGCGCTTGCATGAGCCCCGGGTTCTGTGCCGGCCAGATGAAAGACACGAGCGTCGTGCCTTCGCGCATCATCGCGACTTCGGCCGTGCTCGGCGCGCGCACCTTGAAGAGGATGTCGGCCGTTGACCATAGCCGCGCCGCATCGCCGACGATCTCGGCGCCGGCGGCGCGATAGGTCGCATCGGCAAAGTTGGCCGCCTCGCCCGCGCCGGACTCGACGGCCACGCGGAAGCCGAGCTTGACGAGCTTCTCGACTACTTCAGGCACCGTGGCAACGCGCCTCTCGCCGGCCGCGGTTTCGCGCGGCACTCCGATCAACTGGGACATGGGTTAACGGTGGGAATGACCGCGCAGGAAGGGATGGACCACGAAGTGGCCGCGATTCTACCGTGGCGCCGCGAGGCGCTTCTCGGCCCGGGCGACGCGGGCGGGCCAGGCGATGCGCGACTCGAGAAGCTCGAAGAGCGCTTGAACGAGCAGCGCGAGCGCGGCCGCCGGGATCGCGCCCGCGAGCAGCATGATGTTGTCGTTGAGCGCGAGGCCCGAGGCAATGCGCTCGCCGTAGCCTCCGGCGCCGATGAACGCGGCGATGGTCGCCGTGCCGACGCTGATGACGGCGGAAGTCTTGATGCCCGCCATGATCGCCGGCACGGCAAGCGGCAACTCGACGAGCCGCAGGGCCTCGCCCGGGCGCAAGCCGAGCGCCATGGCCGCCTGCCGCATGCCGCGGCCGACGCCGACGAGCGCCGCGTGCGTGTTGCGCGCGATCGGCAGCAGCGCGTAGAGAAAGAGCGCGAGGAGCGCGGGAGCCGCGCCGATCGTGCCGACGAGCGCGATGAGAAAGGCGAAAAGCGCAAGCGACGGGATGGTCTGGATGACGCCGAGCGCGCCGAGGATCACCTCGGCGGCGGCGGGCACTTTGGCAGCCGCGACGCCGAGCGGCACGGCAACGGCGATCGCGGCGCCGAGCGAGAGCACCACGAGGAGCAAGTGCTCGCGCGTCAGGCGCGCAAAGTCCGGCGCGAAAAGCGTGCGCAGGAATCGCCGCTCGCGGGGCGCGCTCGATTCGGCGCCGGTAAAAAGCCGCGCCGCCTCGGCGAAGCTCTTGCCTTCGAGCTCGGCCGCGGCATTCATGCGAATCATCAGCCGCGCATCGATTCGCCCTTCGAGCGCGGCGAGCGAGCGCCACGCCCGCGGCAAGCGGCGCGGCACGTCGGCACGGTAAAGAAGCACGGCGTCGTAGCGCGGAAAAAAGAGCCGGTCGTCTTCCAGCACGCGCAGCCGGTAGCGCTCGATCTTCGCGTCGGTCGAGTACACATCCATGACGTCGATGCGCCCGGCCGCAATCGCCTCGTAGGCGAGCCCGTGATCGAGCCCGGTCGGCGCCTGCGGCAGGCCGTACGCGCGCTTGAGTCCCGGCCAGCCGTCGGCGCGGCCGATAAATTCCTGCGACAGGCCGAAATTCAATCTCGGATGGCGAGCAAGCTCGGAGAGGCGTCGCACGCCGAGCGCCGCGGCGCGTTCTTCGCGCATCGCAAGCGCGTAGCTATTGTTGAAGCCGAGCGGCACGCCGGCGGCAAGACCGTCGCGCGCGAGCGCGGCGTTCAGCTCGCCGAGGGTCGCCGTGCCTGGCAGGTGAACGATCTCCGCGGCGATGGTGCCCGTGTACTCGGGGTAAACGTCGATCGCGCCCGCCTTCAGCGCCGAGACGACGATGCCGGTGCTGCCGAGCCCCGGCTTGTGCTCGCCGCCGCTCGCCTGCGCCAGGATTTCTCCGAGTATGTAGGACTCCGTGAAGCGCTTCGAGCCGATGCGAAGCCGCTCCTCGGCGTGCGCGCAACCCAATGCGAGCGCGAGCGTGACGAGCGCAACACGGCTCAAGGTCGTCGCGCGTGGATCACGGCGCCGCCGCTACGCGACGGCGTGCTCGACACGTTCGACTTCGACGCGGCAATCGTAGAAAGTGGCGCCGCCGCCGAGATCCGCCGTGTGCTGCGAGGTCACGTTGTTCGCGTTGCGGCCGTCCGGCGAGTGCTTCTTCCACCAGACCGAAGGGGCGACGACGACGCCCCGGCGCGGCTTGCCGTTCAGGCGGGCGCGCAAGGTGTAGCTGCCGCGATCGTTATAGATGCGCACGCGGTCGCCCTCACGGATGCCGCGCGCCGCGGCATCCTCGGGATGCATGTCGAGGTGCGGCTCGCGCTCGAACTCGCGGAAGCGAGGCAGGTTGGCAAAAGTCGAATTGAGAAAGTGGCGCGCCGGCGGCGAAAGAAACGCGAGTGGATAGCGGCTCGCCAGGCGCTCGTCGGCCACCTCGGCGGGCGGGTTGTAGAAGGGGAGCGGGTCGATGCCCTGCTTTTCCAACCACGCGCTGTGGAACTCGCATTTGCCGCTCGGCGTCGGAAAGCCGCCTTGCGCGAAGGGCGCATGGCGCTCGGGCAGCGCGAGGCGCTGCCAGCCGTCGCGCTTTAGCGCCTCCCAATCCGCTTTTCCGGCGAGCGCGGTGCGGCAGATGTCTTCGTCGCTGTCGCGAAAGCACGGCTCCTCGAATCCCAAGCGCGCGGCGAGGCGCCGGAAGATCTCCGAGTTCGGGAGTGCTTCGCCCAGCGGCGCGATCGCCGGGTTGTTGGCGAGCATGTAGAGGTGCCCATAGGACTTGTGCACGTCGTAGTGCTCGAGCTGCGTAGTCGCCGGCAGGACGATGTCGGCGTAGTCCGCGGTATCGGTCTGGAAGTGATCAATGACGACGGTGAAGAGATCCTGGCGCGAGAAACCGGCGATCACCTTGTCCGACTCGGGGCACACCGCCACCGGATTGTTGTTGTAGACGACGATCGCCTTGACCGGCGGCTGGGCAGCGGTAAGCGCATCGCCGAGCTTCGACTGGTTGACGGTTCGCGGCCGGCGCGCGCCGAGGAGATCGGGGCGCTCGAGCCCCGCGTGGTCGAACTTATAGAAGTCGGCAGTGGTGAGGACGATGCCACCCGCCACATCGCGCCATGCGCCGACGAGCGCGGGCAGACAGGCGATGGTGCGCGCGGCGATGCCGCCGCCCGCGTGACGCTGCATGCCATAGTTCAAGCGAATGGCGGCGGGCTTGGTCGTGCCGTAGTCGCGCGCGAGCTGCACCACCTCTTCCGCGCGCAAGCCGCAAAGCCGCGCCACGCGCTCGGGCGGATACTCGGCAAGCACGCGCTGCTCCAGCGCTTCATAGCCAAGCGTATAGCGCGCGACGTAATCGCGCTCGACCAGTCCCTCGCGCATGAGCA
>JBHELS010000261.1:0-4473 GCA_046263015.1 Burkholderiales bacterium
GTGGCGGCCGAGAAGGCGTCTTCTCCGGAAGTGAAGAAATTCGCGCAGCAGATGGTGGACGAGCACGGCAAAGGCTTGAGCGAAGGCGAGGCGCTCGCTCGTTCGAAAGGCGTCGAGCCGCCCTCCGCGCCCAGCAAAAAGCACCAAGCGGCGCTGAAGAAACTCGAATCTGCGAATGGCGAGGACTTCGACCGCGCGTACATGCAGCAGATGGTCAAAGACCACACGGAGACGCTGAAAACTCTGAAGGCGGCAGGCAAGAACGCCAAGGATCCCGACATCAAGGCGGCGGCGATGAAGAAAGCGCCGATCGTGAACCAGCATCTCGAGATGGCGCGCTCGCTGAGCGGAGGCGATGCCGCGCGCGGGTCGAGCCGCCGCACGGAGAAATAGCCACGGTGCGCGATGCGCGGCTGCACTTTCGTTTCGGCAACTCCTCCACGGTGAAGCGGAGACACGCGAGCGGCGCGGGCGGCGCTGACCGTAGCCACCCAAGAAGAGACAAAAGGTGACCGCGCTTGTGGCGAGCGCGCCGACGGCGGCACAGCCGTTGCGGGATGCGGAGACGGATCGAATTGATCCGCGTCCCCAACTGAAATTGAAATGGAGAACTTGATGCACGGAAAAATGTTCGCAGCACTGGTTGCAGCGGGTATCGCAGCGGCGCCGTTGGCGGCGCAGGCGGCCGCACCTGACGCGTCGCTCGTCCTCGCACAAGCGGGCGGTGGCGGTGATGGTGGCGGCGGCGCGGGCGGCGGTGCGGGCGGCGGTGCGGGCGGCGGTGCGGGCGGTGGCGGCGACGCCAGCACGAGCGTGACGCAGCCCGGCTCCAATCCGCCGGGAAGCATCTCCCCCGGAGCACCGAGCGATGCCGCTTCCGCGAGCGATGCGGCAACCGGTGCCGATCGCAACACCAATCCTTCGTCGCCGCGAGATCGCGCCGCCTCCGGCTCGAGCTCCGAGCGCCGCGGGATTTTCGGCCGCCGCTCGCGTAGCGGCGACAGCAGCGACATCAATAACGATACGACGCGCCGCTAGCCGGGCCAGGCGGAAGCGTCTGCAAACCACGGCGCTTCCGCCGCAGGCTTTCCTTCGCTGCCGCCTCGCTTGGGCTAAGACAAGTCTGTAGCGACTGGCAGGTCGCTGAGGCAGCGACCCCGGGGTCCCTGGACCCGTGATGCGGGAATCGCCACCCAGGGACTTTCGAGGCTACGGCGCGGGCTCCATCATGGGGAGGTGATGAGATTGACGGCCGCAACCTTGCTCCTCGGTATCGGCATGGGCGGCTTCCTCGACGGCATCGTGCTTCACCAGATTCTGCAGTGGCACAACATGCTCTCGGCGGTGCGGCCGCCGCAGACCATGCAGGCGATGCAGCTCAATATGACCGCGGACGGCTGGTTTCACCTCGCCATGTGGCTGGTCACGGCCGCGGGCGTGCTCTTATTGCGGGCGACGCCTGGGCCGCCGGACGCGTGGCCTTGGGCCTTCGCCGGCAATCTTTTCATTGGCTGGGGCGCCTTCAATGTCGTGGAAGGCTTGATCGATCACCATCTGCTCGAGCTCCATCATGTGCGCGATGTGCCGACGCACATGCCGGCCTACGATTTCGCTTTCCTCGCGCTTGGCGGCGTTGGCTTCCTCATCCTCGGGGTCGCACTGCGGCGCAAGCGCGTCGTCGCCGCCTGAGGATGGCGCTCGAGGCATCCCAGCCGGCCGCACGAGCCCACGGCTACCCGCGCCCGCAGCTCGAGCGCGCGAGCTGGCAGAGCCTGGACGGACGCTGGCGCTTTCTTTACGACGACGAAAAGCGCTATCGCCGCCCGTCAGACATCAAGGCCTGGCCGCTCGCCATCGAGGTGCCCTATCCGCCCGAGTCGCGAAGGAGCGGCATCGGCGATCGCGGTTTTCACGCGTGCTGCTGGTACCAGCGCGACTTCGAGATGCAGCCCCAGGGCGGGCGCATCCTGCTTCACTTCGGCGCCGTGGACTACGCGGCCCGGGTATGGGTGAACGATCTCCTGGTTGCGCGCCATGAAGGCGGGCACACGCCCTTTTCGGCCGACATCACCGCCGCGCTCGCGGAGTCCGGCCGGCACAGCGTGACGGTGATGGTGGAGGACGATCCGCGAGAGCTGACGAAGCCCCGCGGCAAGCAGGACTGGCAGCTCGAGCCGCATGCCATCTGGTACCCGCGCACCACCGGCATCTGGCAGACCGTCTGGCTCGAGCGCGTGCCGCGCACCTACCTCGACAAGATCCGCTGGACGCCGCACGTCGAGGGCTTCGCGCTCACGCTCGAGGCGCGCGTCAGCGGCGATCGGGCCGCCGATCTTTCGATCGAGCTCCTCCTGCGGCATGGCGATCGCGTGCTCGCCAACGATCGCTACCAGGTGCTCGACGGCGAGGCCGACCGGCGCATCGTCATCTCGGATCCGGGCATCGACGATTTTCGCAACGAGCTCCTCTGGAGTCCGGAGCGTCCGACGCTCCTCGATGCCGAGATACGCCTTTGCCACGGCCGCGAGGTGATCGACAGCGTGCGCTCGTACACCGCGCTTCGCTCGGTGCACATCCTGCGCGATCGTTTCATGCTGAACGGCCGGCCGTATTTCCTGCGCATGGTGCTCGACCAGGGCTACTGGGCCGATACGCTCCTCGCGCCGCCCGACGACGAGGCGCTGCGTCGCGACGTCGAACTCGCCAAGGCGATGGGCTTCAACGGCGTGCGCAAGCACCAGAAGATCGAGCATCCGCGCTACCTCTACTGGGCGGATCGCCTGGGACTGCTCGTCTGGGAAGAGATGCCCTCGGCGTACCGCTTCACCGGCTCGGCCATCAAGCGCACGCTCAGCGAATGGACCGAGGCGATCGAGCGTGATTACAGCCATCCCTGCGTCATCGTCTGGGTGCCTTTCAACGAGTCCTGGGGCGTGCCCGAGCTCACGCAGGTGCGCGAGCACCGCCATGCCGTGGAAGCGCTCTACCATCTGACCAAGACCCTCGACGCGACCCGTCCGGTGATCGGCAACGACGGCTGGGAATCGAGCGCCACCGACATCATCGGCATTCATGACTATGACGAGAGCGCCGAGCAGATCCGCAACCGCTATGCGCAGGAGGCGCAACAGCTTTTCGACCGCCGGCGCCCGGGCGGCCGCATCCTGACGCTCGACGGCTATCCGCACCGCGGACAGCCGATCATGCTGACGGAGTTCGGCGGCATCGCCTATGCCAAGGGCTTGCAGCCCGGCGCGGGCCCGGTGTGGGGCTACTCCTCGGCCGATAGCGAGGAGGATTTCGCCGCGCGCTATCACGCGCTTCTCGAGGCCGTCTCGCAGCTGCCGCTCTTCAGCGGCTTTTGCTACACGCAGTTCGCCGACACCTTCCAGGAGGCGAACGGACTGCTATGCGCCGACCGTACGCCGAAGGTACCGCTCGAGCGCATACGCGCCGCGACGACACTCGCCCGCAGTCGCATCCCCGGCGTCGTGTAGATGGAAAAGCGCCGGCTCACCAAGCCCGACGGCAGGGCGCTCTGGCTCTATGCGCGCTCGCGCCTCGGCGCGATCGGCGAGGCGCCGAGCCCGTTCGCCGAGCCGCTCGAGGCGCGCGCCGAGCTGCGCTGGCATCCCGTGCGCGGCGAGTGGGTGACTTATGCTGCGTACCGGCAGGCGCGCACCTTCCTGCCGCCGCCCGAATACAACCCGCTTGCCGTGACGCGCGATCCGGCGAATCCGACCGAGCTTCCCGCGGGCGACTGGGAGATCGCGGTCTTCGATAACCGGTTTCCGGCGCTCGCCGAGCCCGAGGGCAAGTGCGAGGTGGTGGTGTTCACCCAGGACCCCGCTGCGTCGCTCGGTGCGCTCGCGCCTTCGCGCATCGAGCTTCTCTTCGACGTGTGGGCCGATCGCATCGCCGAGCTCGCGGCGAACCCGCGCATCCGCTACGTGCTTCCTTTCGAAAACCGCGGCGCCGAAGTCGGCGTCACGCTGCACCATCCGCACGGCCAGATCTACGCGTATCCGGTCGTGCCGCCGGTGCCGCAGCGCATGGCGGAGGCGGCGCGCGCGCATTACGCGCGCGAAGGCCGCGGGCCGCTCGCTTCCGTGATCGCCGACGAGCTCGCCGATGGCCGCCGACTGCTTTACCGGGGCAGCCACGCGCTCGCCTTTGTGCCGGCTTGCGCGAGATATCCCTACGAGGTGTGGGTGGCGCCGCTTGAGACGGTGGCGACATTCGCGGAACTCGGCGAAGCGGCCAAGGCCGATCTCGCACGCGCGCTGAAGACCGTGCTTATGAAATACGACGCCCTCTGGCAGCGCCCGATGCCGTATCTCATGGCCTGGTACGCAGCGCCGACCGACGGTGAGCGCCATCCCGGTTGGCATCTGCACGCCGAGCTCTGGCCGCCCTACCGTACGCGCGATCGCCTGAAGTATCTCGCCGGCACCGAGCTCGCCGCCGGGATGT
>JBHELS010000262.1:0-6557 GCA_046263015.1 Burkholderiales bacterium
GTGCAGCTTGAGGTACACGAAGGCCGACAGGTACGCGGCGACGCCGAGATAGGCGGCATGCCCGAGGGTGGCGAGGCCGCCGTAGCCAAGGAGCAGATTGATGCTCGCGGCGAACACCGCAAAGATGACGATCTGGCTCGCGAGGTTGATGTAGTACTCGCCCGCGACGAGCGGCAGGAGCGCCGCGAGCACGACGACGGCGAGCGCCGTCTTCACGCGGCGAACTTGCCGAAGAGCCCGCGCGGCCGGAAGGCGATCACCAGGATCATCGGCAAAAAGAGAATCACGTACGCGAGGTCCGGCAGGAGCGCGACGCCGAACGTGTAGACGAAGCCGGTGATGAACGCGCCGACGAAGGCACCGATAAGGCTTCCCACTCCGCCCAGAATCACCACGATCAGCGCGAGCGGCAGCATATCGGCGTCGAGACCTGGGTACGCCGACATGATCGGCCCGGCGATGACGCCGCCCGCGCCGGCGAGCGCGGCGCCGAGGCAGAACACCGTGGTAAAGAGCCGCGACACCGGGATGCCCACCGCGCCCGCCATCTGCGGATCGTCGACGCCGGCGCGGATCATGGCGCCGAGGCGCGTTCGCTCCATCAAGAGATACAGGGCGAGCGCGACGATGACGGCGAGTACCACCACCGCCAAGCGGTAGGCCGGAAAAATAAAGCCGCCGAGGCGCACCGGCATCTGCAGCGACGGCGGCGTCGGGATGGGGATCGGATCGCCGCCCCAGGTGAGGAGGCAGGCGTCGGCAATGATGAACGAGACGCCGAGCGTTACCAGCACCTGGCCCAGGATATTGCCGCCGAGCTTGCGCAGGATCAGCCGCTCGAGGAGGCCGCCGAACACGGCCACCGCGACGCCGGCGGCGAGCGCCGCGAGCCACAGATTCGGCAATTGGCGCATCACGCTCACGCCGAGGTACGCGCCGAGCATGAAGAGCGCGCCGTGCGTGAGGTTGGCGATGCGCATCAGCCCGAAAATAAGCGAGAAGCCCGCGGCCAGCAGAAACAGCAGGCCGCCCAGCGCCAGACTGTTCAGCGTCTGGATCGCCCAGTACTGCACAGAAAACGGATCTTTCGTCGTTCCCGCGAAGGCGGGAACCCAGGTTTTTCGAAAAACAAACTGGGCCCCCGCTTGCGCGGGGGCGACAGTTGCAGAGGGAAGTTCACGACTCCAGATTCTTCGCCGGCGGCCAGTCGCGCGAGTACACCGGGTTCTTCAGGAACTCCTCGGGCTTATAGGTCCAGAACTGGCTCGCGTTCGGATAGGTGTGGATCACCGTGTTGACGAGCCGCCCTTCCTTGCGCGTCACGCGGCGGATGTAGACGTTGCCGATGACGTTGCCGTACTGGTCGAAGCGCACCGGCCCGCGGCAGGTGTCGAACTTGCCTGCCCGCACCGCCTTCATGAACGCCTGCTTGTCCTCGACGCGGCCTTTGATGGCGTTGAGCGTTCCCTCGAGCACCGCTGCTTCGGTATACGTCGCCGCGGCATAAAAGCCGGGGTCGTATTTCCACTGCGAGCGGAAGCTGCTGACGAATTTCTGGTTGATCGGGTTGTCGATCTCCGCCGAGTACCAGCACGAAGTGATGATGCCGAGCGCCTCGTCACCCATGTTGCGCAACACCGCTTCGTCGAGCGCGGTCATGCCGCCGATCGGCTTTACCTTCTTGATCAGGCCGTACTCGTTCATCTGGCGCAGAAAACGGAAACCGTTGGAGCCGGCGAAGCCAAGGAAGATGGCATCGATGTTGGTCTTCAGCTGCGCGAGATAGGTGCCGTAGTCCGGCACGGTGAGCGGCGGGAACATGCGCTGCACCACCTTGCCGCCCGCGTCCTCGAAAACGCGCATGAACCCGGCGCACATCTCGTGGCCGTAAGCGATGTCGTCGGCGATCACCGCCATGCGGCGATAGCCGAGCTGCTTGTAAGCGTAGTCGGCAAGCGGCATGGCCGATTGCGAGGAGGTCGAGGTGCCGCGCGTGAACCAGGGATTGGGCTTGCGCTGGGTCATGTCTTCGGCCGCGGCGACCGAAAGCGTGAGGAGCTGCGCTTGCCGGATGTAGTCATCGGCCGCGAGCGCCGAGGCGGTGTCGAGCGGCCCGATCATGAGATGGATTCGATCGCGCTCGACGAGCTCCTGGATCTTGGTGCGAGTCTGCGCCGGCACGCCGCCGCTGTCGCCGACGAAAAGGTCCACTTTTCTGCCGGCGAGCGTGTCGTTCCTCTCCTTCAGGTACTGCACGAGCGCGCGCTCCATGTCGATGCCGCCCGAGGCGAGCGGCCCGGTCTTCACCGTCATGAGACCGAGACGGATCGGCTCGGCCTGCGCGCGCACCGGCAACGCGGCGCTCGCGGCCGCGCCGCCCGCGGCCTGGATGAAGCGTCTACGCGTGAATCGCATGCTTTTCCTCCGTCAGTTTTTCGAAAAATTGCTCGTTCGTGATCACCCAGCCGAGGCAGCGCGCCACGTTCTGCAGCCCGAGGACGTGCAGATCGTCGCCGTACATGCTCGCGACGCAGTCGGACAGGACTACCACGCGATAGTCGTAATTGAACGCCGTGAATGAAGTATTGAGGACGCACGTGTTCGTGTTGATCCCCATCAGCACGACGTTCTTCACCTTGAGAATGTCGAGCAGCTGCCGCAGGTCCGTGCCGTAGAAGCAGTCCAGGCGCTTCTTGTTGTTGATGACGTAGTCGCCGTCCTTGTAGAGCTCGGCAATGATCTGCGTGCCCGCCGAGCCCTCGATGTTGTGCTCGCGAACGGTGCTCCTGCGTCCGGGCGTAAGCCGGTCCGTGTCTGTCTGTGCCGCGTGCATCGCCTTCCAGAAGGGCGAGGTCATGCCTTCGCTGCCGATGCCGGCCAGCCGGCGGTATACCAGCACGACATGGATTACCGGCACCTTAAGGCGCCGCGCATGATCGAGCGCCGCCTTTGCGTTCTTGATGACGCGCGCGGCGTCCTCGGGCTTGGCGGGCATCGTCGCCACATCCATATCGAGGTGGCCGCGGTGCATGTCGATGGTGATGAGCGCCGTCTCGGCGGGCTTCAGCTCGAGCTGCCGATAAAGACCGCTGATAAGTGATGAACGGTCGACGATTGGAACTTGGCTCATGATGTTTCGCCTCGCGGAAAAATAGGGACTGTCCCTGTTTCTCAGTGTGCGCTCGCACCCGGTTGTTTAAGCGGATGGGGTTTGCTGAAGGCGTCGATCTTCATGCATTCCTCGTAAATGCGCATGCAGGTGGGGACGCTCGACACGTCGCATTTGAAGTAGCCGACCGCGCCGACCACCTGGCCCGCGAGGCAGATGTCGGCGATGGTCGGCGAATCGCCGTGGCAAAAGCGCCCGGTTTCTTTCTCGGACTTGAGATGCGCCTCCATCGCTTCGAGCGCCTTCAGCGTCCAATGCGCGAGCCATTTGTTGCGCGTCGGCTCGTCGAGCTTCAGCTCCTTCTCCATATAGGTGCGGATGCGCGGCACGACCAGCGGATGCCCGTCGGCCGCGGCGATCAGCGCGAGGCCGCGCACTCGCGCGCGCCCGCGCGGGTCCTTCGGCAGGAGCGGAGGACGCGGCTCGGTCTCCTCCAAGTATTCGAGGATTGCGAGCGACTGGAAGAGCGGCGGGCCGCCTTCGTCCAGCACGAGCGCCGGCACGACCGCCTGCGGATTGACGGCGAGGTAATCTTTGTCGTGCTGACGGCCCTTCAGAAGATCGATCGACACCTCCTCGGCAGCGAGACCCTTCAGGGCTAGGCCGACCTTCACGCGATAAGTGGCGAGCGAACGCCAAAAACCGTACAGCTTCATCGCTTCCTCCTCGGTCGCGGATTTGAGCCCGTGCGGCTTCGGCGTGTCAACCTGATTTCGCCGGTGTAGCGCGATACATGAAGGCGACGATAGCCCCGAGGACGAGCACCAGGATCGCCTCGAAGACGATTTGCTTCGCGACGGTGGCGCCCGGCATCGGCTGGACTACGTAGTAGATGAGGTACCACGGCACCGTGGTCAATAAAGCAATCGCCACGCCGTAGCGCAAGCCCTGGCCGAGCCACGGTCTTGCCTCGACGCCGCGCGCGTAGATCCACACGAAGGCGCCTGACATGACGAGGTGCGCGAGGAGCATGAGCGGCAAGAGGTGCTTCGCGTCTTCCTCGCGACGGAAGAGATTGCCGAGGCTCGCATAGTCGTCATGCAACAGGAGGTCGTGGACCAAGAAACTGCCCATGAACCAGGCGATGAACACCACAAGCCACGCGATATAGAAACGCTTGTTCATTGTTCCCTCCTCTGCAAGCTGTGGCGGAGCCAGCGGCAGACCGTCTCGGCAACGAGCGCCTCTCGTCCGCGGTAGAAATGGTCGCACTGCGGCACGATCTCGACGGTGCACGGGCCGCGGCAGCGGCGCCGAAACTCCTCCGCCGGATACAGCTCGCTTGGCTCCGCGTCGCCGCGCAGGTAAAGCACCGGGCACGAGATGCCCGGCGCGAGCTCGAGGATGTCGGGGCAATTCGCGAGGTCGAGAAAACTCGCGGCGCTCGTCACGTACCACCAGCCCGGCAGCAGCATCAGCTCGCCCCCTTTACCCGCGGCGACCATGGCGCGCGCTTGGGCGGTGATCTCCTCCAGCCGATCGCCGGCGAGAAGTCCCGCGCGGCTCGCAAGGGGCACCATGCTCTTGCCGCCGCAATGCGCGGAAAGCAGCACGAGCGCAGGCGTCAGCGGATGATCGGCGACATGACGCACGGCGAGCATGCCGCCATTCGAGTGCCCGATGACGATCGGCGTCGGATGGCCCTGCGCCGCCAGCCACTCGGCCGCGCAGCGGTTGTCGGCGATCGCCTCGGCGATGGTCTGATACGCCGCGCCTTCAGCGGCGCGGCTGTCGCGGATGGCGAGGATGTCGTGGCCCCGGCGATTGAAGGCGAGCGAGGCAATGCCAAGCTCGGCCAGCCGCGGCGGCAGAAAGCGCGGCGCGCCGCTATAGAAGTTCATCGTGTTGCCGTGAAACAGGAGCGCGGCGTCGTACGCCCTTGCGCCGGCGGGCTCGTACCATGCACCCTCGAGCGATAAGGTATCGGTCGGAATCGAAACGAGCGAGGTGTTCAGCACATGAAGATCGGCGTCGCAGGTATGGGGAAGATGGGCGCGGCGATTGCCGGCCGGCTGGCGAGTGTAGGACACGACGTGACGGTGTGGAACCGCACGCCGGAAAAGGCGCGCGCCACGGGGTTGAAGGCGGCGCAGGCGCCCGCCGACCTGGCGGCAGCGAGCGACGCGGTCATCAGCATCCTCGCGGACGGGCCGGCGGTGAACTCGGTCTACACGCAGATGGTGCCGGCGATGCGCGGCAAGCTTTTCATCGAGATGAGCACCGTGCGGCCGGAGGTGCCAAAAGCGCTTGCCGACAAGGTGCGCGCTGCCGGCGGCACGTTCGTCGAGTGTCCCGTCGGCGGCACGACCGGTCCGGCGAAGGAAGGCAAGCTCTTTGGCTTCGTCGGCGGCGCGGCGGCCGATGTGGCGCGGGCACGCCCGGTCCTCGAGCAGCTCTGCCGCCGGGTGGAGCACGTCGGACCGATCGGCGCGGGGGCGCGCATGAAGCTCGCCATCAACCTGCCGCTGCTCGTCTACTGGCAGGCGCTCGGCGAAGCGCTCTCGCTCGTGCGGGATTTGAATATCGAGCCGGCGCGCTTGATGGACATCCTCGCCGATACGTCGGGCGCCGCGAGCATGATGAAGAACCGCGCGCCGGTGGTCGCGGCGGCGCTCGGCGGCAACGAACCGAACGTCACCTCGAACATCGACACCATGCGCAAGGATCTTTCCGAGATGCTCGCGGAAGCGCGCTCGCTCGGTTGGCAGGCGCCGATCACCGAGCGCGCGCTCGAATGCTTCGACTACGCCTCGCGGCAGGGGCTCGGCGCGAAGGACTGCGTGATGCTGCCAGTCAACTGGAGCGCTAAACCGCAACGGCTCTAATCCGTACCAAGTACGTAATACTTATTACGAACCGAGTACAGAATTAAAGACGGAGCAGCTTGAGCGCATTGCCGCCGCAAATGCGCTGCTTGTCGTCCTCCGATAGCCCCGGAATGCGGTTCACCGTGGCGAGCGGATCGTCGAGGCCCATGTCAAAGCAGTAGTCCGAGCCGAGCGTCACCCGATCGGCGCCAACCAGACGCACGAGTGCGGCGTTGATGCGATCGTCATGGCCGATGGTGTCGTAGGTGAAACGCCGCAGATAGGCGCTCGGCGGCTCTCTCATGTGCTTCAGCTCCGGCCGCACTTTCGTGCCGTGGTCCCAGCGGCCGATCAGCCAGGGGAAGGTACCGCCCGCGTGCGGCAGATTCACTTCGAGCTTCGGGAAGCGCTCCATCACGCCGCCGAAGATGAGATGCGCGACGGCAATGCCCGTGTCATAGGGATTGCCGCAAAGGTTCTTGAGGTAGTACTTCTTCGTGCGATCCTGGCCGATCGTGTCGACCGGATGGAGAAAGATCGGCCAGCCGAGCTCCTCGCACTTCGCGTACACGTCCCAGAAC
>JBHELS010000263.1:0-5568 GCA_046263015.1 Burkholderiales bacterium
TTGCGCTCGGCTGGTGAGGACTTCTTGAAGACGTACCAGTTGCCGCCACCCGTGGGCGAGCCGCGCTGCTTGGAGGCGGGCAGCATTGCGACGCCGAAGGGGAACTTGGCGTTGTCCTTAACCGCGGTGAGGTTGCCCGTGGTGTGCCACATCATCGCGGTCTTGCCCTCGGTGAAGGCTTGGCGGAGCGTCCCCCACTCGACCGTGCCTTGCGGCATGACGTGGAACTTCGCGCCGAGGTCGCGCCAGTACTGGAGCGCGGCGATCACGTCGGGGTGCGCGAAGTTCGTCTGGTTGCCGTCCTTGTTCATCAGGTCCTGGCCGTTCTCGCGCGCGAACGCCTGGAACATCCAGTAGGCGTAGCCGGTGGAAGGCACGCTCACGCCCCAGCGCGCGACGTTCCCCGAGGCGTCCTTCTTCACCAGCTTCGTCGCCATCTTCTCCATCTCGTCCCAGGTCGCGGGCGCCTTTTCGGGATCGAGGCCCGCTTCCTTGAAGGCGTCCTTGTTCCAGTACATGACGATGGTGGAGCGTTGGAACGGGATGCCGTAGGTCTTGCCCTTATAGGTGCCGTTCGCCATCAGCGCGGGATAGAACGACTGCAGCCATTTCTTGTCGGCGCCGATGTCGTCGAAGGCGACGATCACGTCCTGCTCGAGCAGCTCATATATATCGATGGAGAAGAGCACCGACATCTGCGCCGGCTGCCCGGCCTTGAGCGCCGCGAGCGCCTTGATGCGCGCGTCGTCGTAGTTGCCGGCGTAGATGGCGTGCACCTTCACGTCCGGGTGCTCCTTCTCGAAGCCGGCGACGAAGCCGTCGATAACCTTGGTGAGCGGCCCGCCCACGGCGATCGGGTAGTAGAACGTGAGATCGACTGCGCCCGCATGACTCGAAATAAACAGCGCGGCCGCGGCCAGCAAGCCCTTCAGCGTTTTCATCTTCGCCTCCCGTTGTCGGCATCGAAAATATGCACCGCGCCCGGCTCCCAGCCAAGGCGCACCTGCGAACCGGGCGCGAGCGCGAGCTCGCCCGGGGTCCGCACGAGGAGCGATTCCTCGCCCACGCGCGCGGCGAGCACCGTGTCGGCGCCGTGGTACTCGGCGTTCGTCACGGTGGCTGCGATTCCGTCGTTCGCAATGCGGATGTGCTCGGGGCGGATGCCGAGCGTCACGCGGCCCGCCGCGCCGCCGTTCAACACCCGCTCCCGGCTGCCGCGGATCATTCCCTGCTCAACGGCGACGAGGTTCATCGCCGGCGTGCCGATGAAGCGAGCGGCGAACGTGCTCGCGGGCTTCGCGTAAAGCTCCGCGGGCGAGCCCGCCTGCTCGATGCGTCCGGCGCGCAAGAGGATCACGTGGTCGGCCATGCTCATCGCCTCGACCTGGTCGTGGGTCACGTAGACGACCGTCATGTCGAGGCGGCGCTGCAGCGCGCGGATTTCGGCGCGCATCTCCTGGCGAAGCTGCGCATCGAGGTTCGAGAGCGGCTCGTCCATCAGGCAGATGGAATTCTGCGAGACGAGCGCGCGCGCGAGCGCAACCCGCTGGCGCTGGCCGCCCGAGAGTTCCTGCGGCTTATGGTGCAACCTGTCCGTCAAGCCCACGAGCTCAGCGACGCGCTCGAGCCGCGCCGCGCGCTCGGCCGCGGGCAGGCGCCGCACCTTGAGGCCGAAGACGATGTTCTCGGCGACCGTGAGATGCGGAAAGAGCGCGTAGGACTGAAAAACCATCGAGAGCTTGCGCTTGGTCGGATCGAGCGCGGTGACGTCGCGGCCTTCGATGAAGATCTTGCCATCGCTCACTTCCTCGAGCCCCGCGATGAGACGCAGCAGCGTCGACTTGCCGCAGCCCGAAGGCCCGAGCAGCACGACGAAGCGGCCGTGTTCCGCGCGGAAGCTCACGCCGTCGACGGCGGCCACGCCGCCGAAGCGCTTCGTCACCCCCTCGAGAACGATGTCCGACACGCGCGCCGGATTATGCCTTGGCCGACGTAGGCCGACGCTGGCGCTGGTACAATCGAGTCTCTCGAGCTGGCTGCGGCCAGCTTTTTTATTTCCAGGAATCCAAGTGATCGTCGCCTCCGGCATTTCCATGCAGTTCGGGGCCAAGCCCCTCTTCGAGAACGTCAACGTCAAGTTCGGCGGCGGCAACCGCTACGGCCTGATCGGCGCCAACGGCTGCGGCAAGTCCACGTTCATGAAGATCCTAGGCGGCGATCTCGAGCCGACCGCGGGCACGGTGGCGATCGACTCGAACGAGCGCGTCGGCAAGCTGCGCCAGGATCAGTTCGCTTACGAAAGCGAGCGCGTGCTCGACGTGGTACTGATGGGTCACGCGCAGATGTGGCAGGCGATGCGCGAGCGCGACGCGATCTACGCGAATGCCAAGGCAACCGAAGACGACCTGATGCGCGCGGCGGAGTTCGAGGCGAAGTACGCCGAATACGGCGGCTACGATGCCGAGGCACGCGCGGCGACGCTGCTCCTCGGTCTGGGCGTGCCCACGGCGCAGCACCAAGGCCCGATGAGTGCCGTGGCGCCGGGCTGGAAGCTGCGCGTGCTCCTCGCGCAGGCGCTCTTCGGCGACCCGGACATCCTGCTCCTCGATGAGCCGACCAACAACCTCGACATCCACAGCATCCGCTGGCTCGAGGACGTGCTGAATGCGCGCTCGAGCACGATGGTGATCATCTCCCACGATCGGCACTTCCTCTCGAGCGTCTGCACGCACATGGCGGACGTGGACTACGGCAACATCCGCGTCTATCCCGGCAGCTACGACGACTACATGGAAGCCGTCACGCTCGCGAAGACACAGCAGCAAAACGCCAACGCACGCGCCAAGGAGCGCATCGCCGACCTCGAGGATTTCGTGCGCCGCTTCCGCGCGCACAAGGCGAAGGCCCGCCAGGCAACCTCGCGCATGAAGATGATCGAGAAGCTGAAGCCCGAGGAGGTGAAGCCCTCGAGCCGCCAGTATCCGTTCATCCGCTTCTTGGTCGACCCCAAGGAGAAGCTGCACCGCATCGCCATCGAGGCGAAGGGCCTCGCCAAAGCCTATGCCCGGCCGCTATTCGAGAAGCTGAACCTCACCATCGAGGCGGGCGAGCGCGTGGCGATCATCGGGCCGAACGGTGTCGGCAAGAGCACGCTGCTCCGTGCGCTATTGAAACCCGAGACCGGAACCGTGAAATGGGCGGAGAAGGCGCGGGTCGGCTACTGGCCGCAGGATGCGGCCGAGGAGTTCGCGACCGACGAGCCGCTCACCGAGTGGCTGGGCCGCTGGCGCAGGAAGGATCGCGGCGACGATGATCAAATCGTGCGCGCCACTCTTGGGCAGCTCCTCTTCTCCGGCGACGATGCCAAGAAGTCGGTGAAGATCATCTCGGGCGGCGAGGGGCAGCGCATGATCATCGGCAAGCTGGTCCTCGACATGCCGAACGTCATGCTGCTCGATGAGCCGACCAACCACCTCGATATGGAAGCGATCGAGTCGCTGAACGGCGCGCTCGAGAAGTACACCGGGACGCTCGTCTTCGTGTCGCACGACCGCGAGTTCGTCTCCTCGCTCGCGACGCGCATCATCGAGCTCAAGCCGGGCGAGAACGAGGCGCCCGCGACCGTGGTCGACTACCGCGGCAGCTACGAGGATTACCTGGAACGCCAAGGCGCGGCGCTGCTCGCCGCCTGAGGGCGGCACGCGGCCGGTTACTTCTTAAGCGTGAGCTCCTTCCACGGATCCTTGACGTTCGGAATCGTGTCGAGCTCGTAGTTCACGAGCTTGCCGCCGACCCGCCGCACTTCACGCAGGTACTCGTTGTGCACGACGTCGCGCGTCTCCGGGTCAATTGAAAGCGGGCCGCGCGGGCTGTTCGGATTCTTGTAGCGGCGCAGGATCTCCATCGTCTTCTCGGCATCGATCTTGCCGCGCTGCTCACGGATGGCGGTGTAGATGGCGTCCATGCCGTCCCAACCGCCGAGGGTGAAGATGGTCGGCACCGTATCCTCCCCGTACTCTTTGTGGAAGGCTTCGACGAAGGCGCGGTTCGCCGGGCGCTCCGCCGCCGGCGAATAGTGGTAGACGGTGACGACGCCAAGCGCCGCATCGCCCATGTTGTTCAGCTCCTCGTCCGTGGTGATGTTGCCCGAGCCGATCAGCCTGATGCCCGCCTTGTCGAGCCCGAGGTCGGAGTACGCCTTCATGAGCTGCGTCGCGCGCGGACCCGAATTCACGAAGGCGAAGAGCACCTCCGGTTTTTCGTCCTTGATGCGCTGGAGGAATGGCGAGAAGTCGTTGGTCTGCAGCGGCGCGCGCACCTTGTCGACGATCTGCCCGCCGCCCGCGGTGAAGCTCCGCGCGAACCCTTCCTCGGCGTCGTGCCCGGGCGCGAAGTCGGCGACGAGCTGCGCGGCGCGCTTGTACTTCTTCGCCGCCCACTGGCCGAGCGGATAGGCGTGCTGCCATTCGGTGTACGAGACGCGCGCGAAGTACGGCGAGCGCGTGGTCACGATCGAGGCGGCGGCGTTCATGATCACCGTGGGAACCTTCGCCTCGGTGGCGAGCGGCGCAATCGCGAGCGCGTTCGGCGTCCACATCATGCCGGTCAGGAGCTGCACCTTGTCGCGCACGATCAGCTCCTGCGCGAGCTGCTTCGCCTTGTCGGGCTGCGGCCCCGTGTCGTCGCGGATCAGGAGCTCGACCTTGACCCCCGGCGGCAGCTTGTCGGCGTTCTTCTTCATATAGAGGCGGAAGCCGCGCTCCATCTGCTCGCCGAAAACAGCCGTCGGGCCGCTGTAGGTGCTGACGACGCCGATCCTCACCGTCTGCGCCATGGCAGCCGGCACGGCGACGACCGACAGCGCGAGAAGGGCGCCCAGTATTTTCATGCCGAGGCGTCCACCGTGGCTTGCCGCGCGGCTTTGGCGTTGCGCCGCAGGCAGGAGATGAGCTCGTCGGTCGACATGATGTCGCCAAAGGAAAGATAGAACGAGATGAGCGAGGCGTTGTGTTCCTCGTCGGTATGCGCCGCGTTGGCGTCGGTCACCATGAGCGTCTTGAAGTTGCTCATCATCGCGTCGCGCGCGGTCGACTCGCAGCAGACGTGGGTCACCGTGCCGGTGACGAGGACCGTGTCGATGCCGCGGCTTCGCAACACCTCGGCCAGATTCGACGAGCCGTGGATGAAAGCGCTGTAGCGATCTTTGTTCACGATCAGGTCCGAAGGCCGCATGTCGAGCCCGGCCCAGAACTGGTGGCCTTTGCTGCCCTCGGCGAGGGCGGCGTTGCGTCGCTCGGTGCGCTCGGAGCCCACCATGTCGTGCAGCACCGGCCAGGTGACGAGCGATTGCTCGCCAAAGGTGGTCTTGATCCAGACCACCGTGCCGCCGGTCTCGCGCATCGCCTGCGCGAGGCGGTTCACGTTGGGCACGATGCTCTCGGCATGCTGGCAGTACGCGTGCGCGACGCCGGGCATCATGAAAGCGTTCTGCATGTCGACGACCAGCAACGCCGTCTTGTGCGGATCGAGGTTTTCGTAGACGTGCGCCTTGCCTCGATGCCGGATGAC
>JBHELS010000264.1:0-4173 GCA_046263015.1 Burkholderiales bacterium
CTCGTATTCGGCGAGCTTGACGCGCAGGAAGCGGGCGGTGACGCGCGCCTTTTCTTCGAGGCCGTGCGGTGTAAGTAGATAGAGGTACGCGCGCTTGTTGGAGCTGCTGCGGAATCTGTTCACCTTCACCAGTCCTTTCGCCACCAGCGCTTGCAGGCAGAAGTTCACCCGCCCCACGCTGATGCCGAGCTCGCGGGCGATCCTGCGCTGGCTCGCATGCGGTTCGGCCTCCAGCAGCTTGAGGATGCGGTAGCGCGTCTGGTCGGTCAGCACGTCAGTGCCCGACTTCCTGCAGCAAGCGCAGGTCGGACTCCACCATCTCCTTCACGACCTGCTCGAAGCCCTTGGAAGGTGCCCAACCAAGCTCCCGGCGCGCGAGGCTCGCATCGCCGCGCAACGTCACCGCCTCGCTCGGCCGGAAATAGCTGCGGTCGTGCGTCACGTAAGGCTCGTAGTCGAGCCCGACCGCGGAAAAAGCGAACCGCAAGAGGTCCCGGACCGTGTGACTTACGCCTGTGGCGACCACGTAGTCGGCTGGCCGCGGACGCTGCAACATCGCATACATCGCCTTGACGTAGTCCGGCGCGTACCCCCAGTCGCGGCTGGCTTCCAGGTTGCCAAGCGGGAGGCTGCGCGCGAGGCCGAGCTTGATCTGGGCCACTGCCGAGCTGATCTTGCGCGTGACGAACTGGAAGCCGCGCCGTGGAGACTCGTGGTTATAAAGAATGCCGGCGGCGACGAACATGCCGTGGTGCTCGCGGTAGTTGCGCGCGAGATGAAAGGCCGCAAGCTTCGAGATGCCGTAGACCGAACGGGGGTTGAACGGCGTCGCTTCGTTCTGCGGTGCGACCTTGGCGTCGCCGAACATCTCGCTCGAGCCGGCGAAGTAGACGCGGCAGGCGGGAACCACCTCCTTGAGCGTGGAAAGCAGCGAATGCGTGGCGATGAAGTTGTTCGCCACGATGGAGGCCTCGTCCTCGAAGTTGTAGCTGACGAAGCTCGACGAGGCGAGGTGGTAGCACTCCTCGGGCTTCACGCTGGAGATAATTTTGTAGATGCTGAGCGGGTTGTCGAGCGCACCGACGTGAAGCCGCACGCGGTCCCGCACGCCGGCGAGATTGGCGAGACGGTGCCCGGGGTCCTCGACCGCGTCCCGCCGCACGACGCCGTCCACTTCGTATCCCTTCTCGAGCAGCAGCTCGGCGAGGTACGAGCCGTCCTGCCCGTTGATCCCGGTAATCAGCGCGCGCTTGGCGTTGGGTTCGTGCGACATCGGGGTGCAAGCATCTCACAATTGTTCATTTACTGAACGGTCGTGACGCAGGATATTGAAAATAATGCCAATTATGACCGGTACGTCAGTTCAGGACCTGAACGACGGGCTGCTACGTTGCTCGAGCAGCCGCTCGTACACGGCCCGTGTCTGCCGGGCGCAGATTTCCCAAGAAAACTGTCGCGCGCGAGCCCGCCCCTTCGCGCGAAGGCCGGATGCCTCCTCGGTGGAGTCGAGCACCGCCTCCACCGCCGCGCGCAGGCTGTCAGCGTCACCGGGCTCGAATAGACGCGCCGCCTCGCCTGCAACCTCCGGGAGCGAAGCGGCGTTGGTACAAACAACCGGACAATCCCGTGCCATCGCCTCGAGCGGCGGCATGCCGAACCCCTCATACCGCGATGGATAGATGAAAAGCGCGGCGTGCCGGTAGTGGGCGGCGAGCACCTCGTCGCCGCCCGCTGCGTGGCGTAACCGCTGGCGCGGGACGCGCAGTTCGTCGAAACGCCGCAGCTCGCCGGCGGAGAAGGGCGCGTCGCCGAAGCAGGCGAGCAGGAAGTCGCGCTGCAACGCCGGAGACGACGCGTACGCGCGTAACAGCACGTCGAAATCCTTGTAGCCGCCGCGAGTGCCGACAAAGAGCAGGTAGGGTTCCGCGTACGGACGCGCCAGCGCCTCTTCGCCCGCGACGGGCTGCGAAAACCCGAGGCGGACGACCGAGGTACGCGCAGGATCCAGGCGGTAGAGCTCGACTAGGTCGCGCCGCGTGTTCTCCGAGATGCAGATCAGGTGGGCCGCCCGGCCGATCGCGGCGCGCTTCAGCCGCACGATGCGCGCCGTGCGCGGCGCGTAGGCGGGGAATTTCTCATGAATCATGTCGAACACCGTGAGCACGCTTGGCGTACCGAGTGGCGCCGTGCGCGCGGCCGAGTAGTACGTCTCGTGCACGATGTCGGCGCGATGGCGCTCGAGCCACGAGCGCGCGAGCAGCTGGTTCGCCCGGACGAGCACGCGGCGAGCGGCGGAGGGCACCACGGGCACCGCGCGGCCGACGACCAGCTCGCGCGGCGCAGTCCTGAGATAGGCGTTGAAGTGCGCACCGGCGACGATTGAAATCTGGGTTGCCGGAAGCCTGGCCAAGCGGACCGCCGTTTCGACGAAGTAGCGCGACACACCGCCGTAGTCCTGCAGCGAGAACGTCTGCGGATCGAACGCTATGTGCACCGCGCCGCAGTCTATAGGCGAAGCATCGCGGATCGGCAATGCGTTCACGGTAAAGTGCGGCGTCAAGATGACGCCGCCGACGTTTAAACATCCCGCGAACAACGCGCTTGTGAGCGCGATCATTGCCGTGCACAACGGCGCCGGCACCCTGCAGCGCTGCCTGGACAGCATCGCCGCGCAGGACTACGGCCTGCGCGAGACCATCGTGATCGACGGCGCCTCCACGGACGGCACGCGCGAGATGCTTGAGCGCAACCTGCGCGCCGGCGTCGTTGCGAGCTACCTGTCGGAGCCGGACAGCGGCGTCTACAGCGCCTGGAACAAGGGGATTGCGCGTGCGCGCGGACGCTGGATGTGCTTTCTCGGATGCGACGATGCGTTCCACGACCCGGGCGCTCTACGGGCGCTAGTGCAGGCCGGCGAGGCCGATGCAACGGGGGCGCGGGTCGTCTACGGCCGGATCAATCGCGTCAGCGCGTCGGGCGCGTTGATCGAAACTATTGGCGTACCGTGGGCCGAGGCGCGCGCCGCCTTCCTCGACGGCTTCAATATCCCGCACCCCGGCACGCTGCACCACCGGTCCGTCTTCGAGGAACGCGGCGCATTCGACGAGAGCTATCGCATCGCAGGCGATTACCATCTGCTCCTTGGCGAACTCGCCGAGCGTCCTGCGGCGTTCGTCGATCGCGTGGTGCTCGACATGGGCTTCGGGGGGCTCAGCTCGCGTCCGGCGACCATCCTGCTCGCCTTGCGCGAAGTGGCGCGCGCGCGTCGGGCGCGCGGGCTGGGCGACACGCCGCCGCGGCTGCGCGCCGCGCTCGCCTTCGCCCGCGCGGGTAACGTCGCGCACTGGCTCCTCGGGGACCGCGGCTATCGGCATCTCGCCGACTTCTATCGCCGCATCCACGGCAGGCCGAAAATCTGGACCGTGTGAAGCCGTGATCCGCGTAGTGACGTTCGGGCGCTACGCCGACGCCAATTTCGGCGGAGTGGAACGTTACGTATTCGAGCTCGCGCGAGCGCTGCAAGGCGAGGTGAGCTTCGTCAATATCGTCGCTCGCCGCGGCGCGCCGCCCGACGTGGCGATAGCCGGGGAGACCGTCTACGCGCGCGCGGTGGCGCACGTGGGGGGCACGCCCATTTGCCCAACGATGCCGTGGCACGCGGTGCGCCGACACGCGAATGCGCCGTTCGACATCGCGCACCTGCAGTTTCCCGCCGACCCGATGGCGCACCTGGCGTATTCGCTGCTACCGCGCACGGTGAAGCGCGTGATCAGCTGGCACAGCGACGTAATCCGCCAGCGCGAGTTGCTGAGGCTCTACCGCCCGTTCTTGAACCGCCTCTTGCGCAGCACCGATGCCATCATCGCCGCGACGCCTGCGCACGTGAGCTGTTCGCAACAACTCGAGGTCGTGCGACCGTCCGCCCGCTTTCATTACATTCCTTACGGTCTCGACCTCTCGCGCTTTCGCGATCGGCCGGCGCTCGCCGACGAGATCCGACGCCGTTTCGGTGGCCGCTTTCTCGTCTTCGCTCTCGGCAGGCACGTGTACTACAAAGGGTTCGAGTACCTGATTCGCGCCATGCGCGACGTACCTGGAGCGGTGCTCGCGCTCGGCGGCGAAGGACCGCTCACGAAAGACTTGCGCCGCGCGGCGGCCGACGCCGGAATGGCG
>JBHELS010000265.1:0-3136 GCA_046263015.1 Burkholderiales bacterium
ATGTCCACATGCATGTCCTCGGCGGGCCCGATCCCCTCGGCCCCATGCTCTCGAGGAAGTAGACAGGAGACACGCAATGGGTTCCCTCAGCATATGGCACTGGCTGATCGTCCTGGTGATCGTGATGCTGATTTTCGGCACGAAGAAGCTGCGCAACATCGGCACTGATCTCGGCGGCGCCGTGCGCGGCTTCAAGGACGGCATGCGCGAAGGCACCGAAAAGGGCGCCGAGACCGCGCCGGCAACGCCGCAAGTCACAGGCAAGACCGTCGAAGGCGAAGTGCGCTCGAAGAGCGAGCACAAGGCCTGAGCCTTCGCGCAATCCGGCAAAGGCGCCCGCGGGCGCCTTTTTAGTCTCTAGCGATGTTCGACATCGGATTTTCGGAGCTGCTGGTCATCGGCATCGTGGCGCTGATCGTCATCGGGCCCCAGAAGCTGCCGCGCGTCGCGCGCACGGCGGGCCACCTGCTCGGACGCCTGCAGCGCTACGTCGCTGACGTAAAGGCCGATATCAACCGCGAGATCGAGCTCGAAGAGCTGCGCAAGATGCGCGACTCCATGCAGCAGGCGGCAAGCGAAATGCAGAGCGCCGCACGCGACGTGCAGGCCTCCGTCGATAGCGAGCTTTCGAAAACCGCCGAGGACCTGAACCGCGCCGCGGCCGGCGCGCCGCCGCCCGCGGCAAACAGCGAACCACCGAAGGTTGAGCCGCCGAAGACGCAAGAGCCGAAGCAGGCATGACCGACCAGGAAAGCTTCATCTCGCACTTGATCGAGCTGCGCCAGCGGCTCGTGCGTGCGGTGGCGGCCGTGCTTGTCCTCTTCATCGTGCTCTTCATCTGGCCGGGCTCAGGCTTCATCTACGATCTCCTCGCCGCGCCGCTCATGAGCGCGCTGCCGGAGGGGGCGAAGATGATCGCGACGGGCGTGATCACCCCCTTCATGGTGCCAGTTAAGGTGACGGCGCTCGCCGCTTTCCTGCTTGCGCTTCCCTACGTCCTCTATCAAGCGTGGGCGTTCGTTGCCCCCGGACTCTACGAGCATGAGAAGCGCCTCGCATTGCCGCTCGTCGTTGCGAGCACCGTGCTTTTTCTCGCTGGCGTCGCCTTCTGTTACTTCTTTGTCTTCCAGAAGGTGTTCGCCTTCATTCACGGCTTCGCGCCCAAGTCCATCACCCCGGCGCCCGACATCGAGGCGTATTTCAGTTTCGTCATCACCATGTTCATCGCTTTCGGCGTCACCTTCGAGATTCCGATTGTTGTGATCGTGCTCGTGCGCATGGGCCTCGTCTCGGTAGAGCAGCTGAAGGACGCGCGGCCCTATGTGATCGTCGGCGCGTTCGTCGTCGCCGCGGTGGTGACGCCGCCCGATGTTCTCTCCCAGTTCATGCTCGCAGTTCCAATGTGCCTGCTGTACGAAGCGGGCGTTTTCTTTGCGCGCTTCATTGCCCGCTCAAAAAGCGTTCCTCAAGATTCAGCGGATCCGGCACATTGAGCGCCGACGCGTCGACTTCATCGAGTCCTCAGCCGTCCGACGATACCGGTCGGGAAGTAATAGACGCAGACCACGAACAGCACCCCCAGCCACAGCAGCCAGCGGTCGGGATGCAGGAGCTGCGGCAGCAGCGCGATGCCCTGCGTCGCCTGCGATGCGATCGCCATCACGTCCTGCAGATAGTTCTGCGCCACAACGAATATCGTCGCGCCGATCACCGCCCCATACATCGTCCCCATGCCGCCAATGACCACCATGAGGAGGAGGTCGATCATGATCGCGAAGGAGAGCGTCGTTTCCGGCCCGGTGTAGCGCAGCCAGATCGCATAGAGCACGCCGGCCGCGGCTGCGACCAGCGCGCCGAGGCAATTTGCCGCCGTGCGGTAGACGACGGTGCGATAGCCGAGTGCCTCGGCACGAAATTCGTTCTCGCGCACCGCGAGCAGCACTCGGCCGAAAGGCGAATTCACCACTCGCAGGAGAATGAGGAAAAGCACGGTGCCAAGCGCGAACACCGCGTAGTACGCGGCAAGCCGGTTTCGCAAGAGCTCGGGCAGCCGAAAGTTGATCCCGTCTTCGCCTCCCGTGAAGGCGGAAAGCTGAGACGCGAGAATCTGGAAGAACGCCGCCACCGCGAGCGTGATCATGGCGAAGAAGATCGCGCGCACGCGCAGCGATAGCAGCCCGATGGCGAATGCGAGCGCCGCGCTCAGCAAAAGCGCAAGCACGATGCCGAGCGCGAGGCTCCACCAGGTGGCGCCGATCTTGGCCATGGCAATCGCCACGCCATAGCCGCCGATGCCGAAGAACATGGTGTGCGCGAAGGAAACGATCCCGGTATAGCCGAGGAGGAGGTCGTAGCTCGCTACCAGCACAATGAACACCGACACCTTGGCGGCGACATTCAATGCGCGGGTGCCGGGGAAGATGAACGGCGCCGCGGCGAGCGCGATGAAGATGAGCACGAGGGCCAGGGCGAGCGCGCGGCTGCGCGGCGGGTCGTCGGAGAGGAGTCGCACCCTCATTTGCCCACCGGATAAAGGCCGCGCGGGCGCCAGAGCAGAATCGCCACCATGAGGAGAATGTTGGAGCCGAGCGCGAGCTTCGGCGCGATATAGCCGATGTAGTTCGCGAGCAGACCGACAAGGAGTGCGCCGACGAAGCAGCCGCCGACCGAACCGAGGCCGCCGATGATGATGACGATGAAAATCACCACCATCACCTGCATGCCCATCGTCGCGGTGAGCGCCTCTTGGTACATGGCCCACATGATTCCGCCGAGACCTGCCAGGGCGGAGCCGGCGATGAACACGCCAATGAAAAGCCGCCGGATGCGATAGCCGAGCGACTCCACCATTTCCGAATTCTCGACGCCCGCGCGGATCAGAAGGCCGAGCTTCGTGCGGCGAAGGACAAGCCACATGGCGGCGAACACGGCGAGCCCGACGACGACCGCGAGGACACGGTAACGCTCGATTGCCGCGTCGCCGAGCAATACCGAACCGGTGAGCGTCGCGGGTCGCGGCAGCGCGATCAGGTCCGGTCCCCAGACAACGCGGATCAGCTCCTCGCACACGATCAGGCCGCCCGTGGTGACCAGGATCTGCTTCAGGTGATGGCCGTAGACCGGTCGCACCACAACC
>JBHELS010000266.1:0-7482 GCA_046263015.1 Burkholderiales bacterium
AGAACTGGGACTTCTTCAGCTTCTACATGACGCTCATCATGACGCCGATGACCATGATCTCGGGCGTCTTCTTCCCGGCCGAGCAGCTGCCGCGTCCGGTGCTCGCGGTGGCGCAGGCACTGCCGCTCTACCACGGCGTCGCGCTCGTGCGGCCGCTCGTCGCCGGCGAATGGCCGGCGCATGTGCCCGTGCATGTCGTCGTGCTTCTCGCTTATGCCGCCGCCGCCTACGGGATCGCCCTGTATTTCGCACGCCGGCGCTTCACCGCCTGATGCTCTGGGTCAAGTCGCTACACATCGTCTTCATGGTGACCTGGTTCGCGGGACTCTTCTATCTGCCGCGGCTCTTCGTCTACCACGCCATGGCCGATGACCTCGCCTCGCGCGAGCGATTCAAGATCATGGAGCGCAAGCTCTACTGGGGCATCATGACGCCGGGCGGCATGCTGACGCTTCTCTTCGGCTTGTGGCTCTGGCTTGGCTGGTTTCGCGGCGCGGGTGGCTGGCTGCACGCCAAGCTCGCGCTCGGCGCGCTCCTTGCTGGCTATCACCTCTGGTGCGGGATGCTCCTGCGCGATTTCGCCGCCGAGCGCAACCGCAAATCGCATCGTTGGTACCGATGGTTCAACGAATTTCCGGTGCTCGTTCTTTTCGCCGCCGTTCTCGTCGTTGTCTTCAAACCGTTCTGAGCAGTTTTTCGCGAGTTGCCCGCGCGGGCTCGAGGCGCTCCTGGTGCGCGAGCTCGCCGATCTGGACATCGGCGCGGCCGCCGTGCCCGGGGGCGTCTCTTTCGCCGGCGGCTGGGATGCCTGCTATCGCGCGAACCTCTGGTCGCGGCTCGCTTCGCGCGTGCTCTGGCGTATCGGCGAATTTCGCTACCGGAACGATGAGGAAGTCTATGCCGCGGCGCGGGCGATCGACTGGCCGCGCTACTTTCGCGTCGAGCGCACGCTACGCGTCAACGTCACGGCGCAGAAAAGCCCGCTGAAGAGCCTGGAATTCGCGACCCTGCGCATCAAGGACGCGGTGTGCGACTGCTTTCGCGATGCGCTCGGCAAGCGGCCGAGCATCGAGCGCGCAGATCCTGATGTGCGGGTGCACGCCTTCCTCGAGGCGGAACGCGGCACGTTCTATCTCGATACCTCGGGTGAGCCGCTCTTCAAGCGCGGCTGGCGCGCGGGCGACACGGAAGCGCCGCTGCGCGAAAACCTGGCGGCGGGCATTGTCATGCTGACGGGTTGGACGCCCGGGGAAGTGCTGCTCGATCCGATGTGCGGCGGCGGCACCCTGCTTGTCGAAGCCGCCGCGATGGCACGAGGTCGCGCGCCGGGTGGCAAGCGAAGCTTTGCCTTCGAAAAGCTGGCCGCCTTCGAGCCGCCTCTCTGGGAACGCGTGAAGCGCGAGCGGCGCGCTAAGGAAGAGGCGCCGCGCCTGTACGGCAGCGATGTCGACGACAAAGCGCTTGCGGTAGCGCGGCGCAATCTCGCCGAGGCGGGCGTGGAGCGCTGGGTGACGCTGGAACGCTCCGATGTGCTGGAGCGCGCCGTTCCGGCGAGCGAAGGCGTGATGGTGATGAACCCGCCTTACGGCGAGCGCATGGGGAGCGCGGACGAGCTCGCGCGTTTCTATCCGCGCCTCGGCGACGCGCTGAAGCAGCGCTTTGCCGGCTGGCGCTGCTATCTCTTCACGGCGGATCTGCGCCTGCCGCAGCTCATTCGCCTTCAGCCCTCGAAGCGGACGCCGCTCTGGAACGGCGCGCTGGAATGCCGGCTTTACGAGTTCAAGATCGTCTCAGGCAGTCACCGCCGGTGAGTGCACATGCTCCGGACGTACGCCAACACCCACGATGCGCGCCGGAACCTGGCGCAGCAATGCGAACCGGGAGAGAAGGCGAAGCATGAGCGGCGGCTGTGCAGCGTTGGCGTCCGCTGCTAGGACGCGGCCCAAGATGCGGTTCTGCACCAGCACCTGAAACTGCTGCGTGACGCGCGTGGCAAGCTCGCGTCGACGCTGCAGCGCCTCGAGCGCTCGCGACGAGAAATCGCCCTGCCAGAGAATGTTGGCCGCCGCGACGGCGTCCTGAATTGCGAGATTGATGCCGACGCCGCCGACCGGGGACATCGCGTGCGCCGCATCGCCGATGCAAAGCAAGCCTTCGCGATACCACGTGCGAAGTCGATTCACTTGCACAGTGAGGAGCTTCACTTGATCCCAGCTCGCGAGCTCGGCGAGCCGCTCCGCGGCGAAGGGCATCAGCCGGGCGAGTGTGCCGCGGAAGGCCTCCAAGCCGCGCGAGCGCACCTGCTCGAGGCCGCCTTTGGCGATGACGAAGGCGCATTGCCAATAGTCGCCGCGGTCGAGCATGACGACGATGCTGCCCGGGTCCAAGCGCACCAGCGCCTGCGCCGGATCCGTCGGCTGCCGCGACAGGCGAAACCACAGGACATCGATCGGCGCGCCGAGATCGATGAGCTCCAATCCGGCGGCCGCGCGCAAGGTCGAATGACGGCCATCGGCGGCGACCACCAGGTCGGCAGCGAGGGCGCCAGAGTGCGTCTGCACGCCCGTCACCCGAGCGTCGTCGAAGACTAACCCGGTCGCCTCCGTCTGCATGCGCAGCTCGAAGCCGGGATAAGCGCGCGCCGCGGCCGCGAGGAAATCGAGAAAGTCCCATTGCGGGATCATGGCGATGAATGGATAGAGGGCGCGAAGGCGGCTCAGGTTGACGATCGGGAACTGTCGGCCGCCGAAAATCGCGGCCAGCTCGCGCACTTTCGTGTGTCGCAGGCGCAGGAATTCATCGGCGAGTCCGAGCTCGTGCAGTACCTGAAGGGTCGACGGATGGATCGTGTCACCGCGAAAGTCGCGCAAGAAGTCCGCGTGCTTCTCGAGCACGGTGACGCGATAGCCGGCACGCGCGAGAAGCAGCCCGAGCATCATCCCGGCCGGCCCGCCGCCGGCGATCACTACGTGCTTTGCCACGCGCGAAGTCTAGCGCCGGCCGAGATAATCCCAAGCCGGATTGCCGCCGGTGACGCGCGGTCCGTACGCGTATTTCCGGCGCGGCACGCGCGTGCCGGCCGCGTGCACCGGCAACGGCTCCTCGCAGGTCGTATCCGCCGGCTGCCAAGCGAGGCCGAGCCTGCGCATGAGGTTAAGCGCGTCGAACGGCGCTTTGACTTTGACGTCGTTGTCGAAATAGACGTAGACATCGCGGCCGTCGCGGTCCCAGTTGCGGATGCGCCGCGCCCAGCTCGAGAGCGCGCGCTCGGAATAACCGCTGCTGTAGATCTTGATGTCGCCGTGCAGCCGCACGTACACGAAGTCGGCGGTGACATGAAACATCTTCGGCCACTTCCCCGCCGTGTCGGCCACGACGAGGCCGATGTTGTGCTTACGAAGAAGGCGGACAAACTCGGCGGTCATGAAGCTCGGATGACGGATCTCGACCGCGTGGCGGAGCCGGCGGTTCGCATCGATTGCGAGACGCGAGCGGCCGATCATGCGCCGGTCGCGCCGGCGCGCGAGGGACAGGGCCTGCTCGGTCGTGCGCGGCAGCAACCGGAAAAATGCTTCCAGCCGCTCGGGCTTGAAGGTGAACATCGGCGGGAACTGCCACAGGAAGGGGCCGAGCTTGTCGCGCAGATTGAGGATGCCGGAGGCGAAGAAGTTGGCGAGCGGCTTTTCGATCTTGGTGAGCCGCAGCATGTGCGTGATGTAGCGCGAGCCCTTGACGGCGAAGAGAAAGCCCTCGGGCGTCTCGTCGTGCCATTGCTCGTAGTATTCCGGGCGTTGCAGCGAGTAGAACGAGCCGTTGATTTCCACGGTCGGAAAATGCCGACCGCAGAACTCTAGCTCGCGCCGCTGCGGCAGGCCTTCCGGATAGAACACCTTGCGCCACGGGTCGTAGCGCCAGCCCGAGATGCCGATGCGAATCATCGCGGCCTTAGGCGAACTTGAGCTTCTTCCAGGCCTCGAGCTTCTCGACCCGCCGAAGGGCCTCGTGGTCCGTGAGATCCAGGGTGAGCGGCATCATGGAGACATAGCCTTGCTCGATGGCCCAGCGGTCGGTGCCTTCCTCGGTGGCCTCGACCGGAACCACGGTAAACCAGTAGTGCGTACGTCCGGCGGGATCTTTTATCGGCACCACCCGCCCGTCGTAATGGCGCAGCGACTGGCGCGTCCAGCGCGTGCCGCGCGGTGCCTTCGCCGGGAAGTTGACGTTGACGAGACATAGGTGCGGGATGGCAAGCAGCATCTCCAGCACCGAGGCGAGCCAGGGCTTCAGGAGCTCGAAATCGGGCTGCTCCTTGTCGGTCGCCGGCGCGCTGAAGGCGATGCCGCGCATGCCGAGGAGCGCCGCCTGCTTCGCACCCGCGAGCGTGCCTGAATGCCAGACGGCGTTGCCGAGGTTGGTGCCCATATTGATGCCGGAAAGTACGACATCGACCTTTTCCCAAAGCGTAGTGCCCAGCATCACGCAGTCGCCCGGCGTCCCGTTCACCCGGTAGGCGTCGAGGCCGGGGAGCGCCGTTCGCTTGTAGTTGACCGGTCGCGAAGCGGTGATCGAGTGGCTGGCGGACGACATTTCCACGTCGGGCGCGACCACCCGGACCTCGCCGAAGCGGGACGCAACCTGCGCCAAGGCGGCTATGCCGGGGCTATAGACGCCGTCGTCATTCGTGATGAGGATGCGCATGGGCCCGATCCTGCAATGATCAATTCAATACACGACGAGCAATAAGCGTGCGCATCACCCTCATCCACAACCCGCACGCCGGTAAACAGGAGGAAGACGAAGCGAAGGCGTTACGCAAGCTGCTGAAATCGGCGGGACACGAGGTGCGCTACCGATCGGCCAAGGACGAGGACTGGAAACGCGCGCTTAAGAAGCCCGCCGAGCTCATCGTGATTGCGGGCGGCGATGGCACGGTGGGTAAGGTTGCGCGGCGCATGGTGGGCCGCGGCGTGCCGCTCGCCCTCCTTCCGAGCGGTACCGCGAACAACGTCGCGCGCTCGCTCGGGCTCATCGAACAACCGTTCGAAGCGCTCGTGCGCGGCTGGGAAAACGCGCGGCGCGTCAAGCTCGACGTCGGCATTGCCACCGGCCCCTGGGGGGAGCGCACCTTCATCGAGGGTATCGGCGCTGGCCTTTTCGCCAACCTGCTCGCCGAGCCGCACAGCGAGAAGCTGAAGGAGCGCGCCGCCGCGGTGGAAGCGGGCCTCGGCCGGCTGCGTGAGCACGCGCTGCACAGCGAACCCCTGGAAATCACGGCGCGCCTCGATGGCGAGGATATCTCGGGGCGCTACGTCATGTTCGAAGCGATCAACATCGCCTACATCGGCCCAAACCTGCATCTCGCGCAGGAGAGTCAGCCGGGCGATGGGCATTTCGACGTGCTCCTCGTCACCGACGCCGAGCGCGATCGGGTGATCCATTATCTCGAGCACTGGCAGGACAACCCTGACCGTATTTCGGTGCTGCCCTCGCGCCGCGGGCGGCATCTCGAGTTCGAGTGGCCCGGCTTTCCGCTGCACATCGACGACAAGCTCTATCCCGGGCCGAAGGCGAAGCCCAAGGAGATCGCCGGCCTCGCAGCGGCGCGCATCGGCGACGAAGCGATCGAGTTCCTGGTGCCGGCATAGAAAGAAAAAGGGCCGCTGGCGCGGCCCTTGGCGGCGGCCACGGCGCCTCAGACGATGTCGAGGTGCTCGATGCCCTTGTTCAGGTCCCGGTCTTTCGCCACCTTGCTGTTCAGCTTGATGTTGAGGCGCACTTCGTTAGTGGAATCCGCGAAGCGCAACGCGTCCTCATAGCTGATCTTGTTCGCTTCGAAAAGATCGAACAGCGCCTGGTCGAAGGTCTGCATGCCGAGCTCGCGCGATTTCTTCATCACCTCCTTGATCTCGTGGATCTCCCCCTTGAAGATGAGATCGGAGATGAGCGGCGAATTGAGCAGGATCTCGACTGCCGCACAACGCCCCTTGCCTTCCTTGAGCGGGATCAGCCGCTGCGATACGACGGCCTTCAGGTTGAGCGACAGGTCCATGAGGAGCTGCTGGCGCCGCGCCTCCGGAAAGAAGTTGATGATCCGGTCCATCGCCTGGTTGGAGTTGTTGGCGTGCAGCGTGCCGAGGCACAGGTGACCCGTCTCGGAGAAGGCGATCGCGTGCTCCATCACCTCCATGTCGCGAATCTCGCCGATGAGAATGACATCGGGCGCCTGGCGCAGCGTGTTCTTGAGCGCCGCATGCCATGATTCCGTGTCCACGCCCACCTCGCGCTGCGTGATGATGCAGTTCTTGTGCGGGTGCACGTACTCGACCGGGTCTTCGATCGTCACGATGTGACCATGGGAATTTTCGTTCCGATAGCCAACCATCGCGGCGAGCGAGGTCGACTTCCCCGAGCCCGTGCCGCCGACGAAAAGGACGAGGCCCCGCTTGGTCATCGCCACGTCCTTCAGCACCGGCGGCAGGTTCAGATCCTCGAAATTCGGAATCTTGGTCGTGATGACGCGCAGCACCCCGCCCACTTCACCTTGCTGGACGAAGCAATTGACGCGGAAGCGCCCGATGCCCTGCGGGGCGATGGCGAAGTTGCATTCCTTGGTCGCCTCGAACTCCGCCGCCTGCTTGTCGTTCATGATCGCGCGCACCAGCATCGCGGTGTGTTGCCCGGAGAGCGCCGTCTGCGAGACCGGGGTGAGCTTGTTGTCGATTTTCATCGCCGGCGGAAACCCGGCGGTCAAAAAGAGGTCGGAGCCCTTCTTCGCGATCAACGCGCGAAGCAGGTCGTAGATGAACTTGGTAGCTTGTTCGCGTTCCATGAATCCCTCCCTGCGCCGTTAGGCGCTGGTTCTATTCAGCCGGCGAAGTTTTCTTTGTTGGCCGCCTTGCTGCGCGCCTCTACCATGGAGATGATGTTTCGCTGCACCAGCTCCTGCAGATTCTGGTCGAGGGTTTGCATGCCGATCTGCCGCCCCGTCTGAATAGCCGAGTACATCTGCGCGATCTTGTTCTCGCGGATCAAGTTCCTGATCGCGGGCGTGCCGATCATGATCTCGTGCGCCGCGACGCGACCGGAGCCGTCCTTGGTCTTGAGGAGCGTCTGCGAAATCACCGCGCGAATGGACTCGGAGAGCATCGCGCGCACCATCTCTTTTTCCGCTGCCGGGAACACATCGACGATGCGGTCGATAGTTTTGGCGGCGGACGAGGTGTGCAGCGTGCCGAACACCAGGTGGCCGGTCTCCGCGCCGGAGAGCGCGAGGCGGATCGTTTCAAGGTCGCGCATCTCGCCGACCAGGATCACATCCGGGTCTTCGCGCAGCGCGCTACGCAGGGCATTCGAGAAAGAGAGCGTGTGTGGCCCCACTTCGCGCTGGTTGATCAGGCATTTCTTCGACTCGTGCACGAACTCGATCGGGTCCTCGATGGTGAGGATGTGGCCGTGCTCGTTCTCGTTGATGTGGTTGACCAT
>JBHELS010000267.1:0-2845 GCA_046263015.1 Burkholderiales bacterium
CGAGCGGAGCTCGCGCGCAAGCTCGCGCCGCACGCCGAATCAGCAGCGGCGCTCGAGGCCCTGCTGAATGAGCTCCTCGCGCGCAAGCAGCTCTCTGATGAGCGTTACGCCGAGGCGCGAGCGCACGTCCTCGGACGCAAGTACGGCGCGGCGAAGATCCGCGCCGACCTCAAGGCGCACGGAGTGGATGACGCGCTCATCCAGTGCATTTCGGCGCAGGGCGAGGAAGCGCGGGCGCGCGCCATCCTCGCGCGCAAATATCGGGCGGCGGCGACGAGCATGGAGGAAAAGGCGCGGCGCGCGCGTTTTCTGCAGAGCCGCGGCTTCTCGCACGAGACGATTCGCCGCGCGCTGGCGCTCGTCGAGAGCGACTAGCCCTTCGCCTAGCGCGCGCGCTTGCGCGCGATGACGTATCCCAAAGAGCAGCTGAGGTCTTCGTCCGAGATCTCGCGAAAGCGAGGCGCGAGCTCGGATCGCGTGATGCCGCCCTCGCGCGGCAGCCGTTGCACGGATACGAGCTCGAAGCCGGTTTTCTCCAAAAGCGCGAGATGATCTGCGAGCCGCTCGCGGTTGACGAAGAATGGCCGTTGTCCGTTGATGATCCGCCACAGGGCGTCGCTGTACTTGAGGTGTCCATTCCAGACGCTCGTCACCTTGTGACTGGTGAAGTCGATGAGATGAGACATCCAACCCCCGGGCGCGAGCCAGCTCGCGCAGCGTCGGTACATCGCCTCCAGGTCGTCGATCAAGTCCAGAACGACATGGGAGAAGAGGAGATCGGCTCCGCCTTGGGTCTTGAGATCGCCATTGCGCCCGCTGTTGTAGCGCAGCCAGGCGTGCTGCTCCTCGGCATCGAGCTGCTGCACCGCCTTGGCGAGCTCGGCGAGCCGCCCGGACGCGAGCGCGCGATCAAGCCGCTCCTCCGTCAGGATCTCACTTGGAAAATTCCGCGCATCGAGAACGGCGCTGTAATCGGGAAACCCGTTCGGCGGGCAAGCGGCGCGACTACGGAATAGCTCGGTCATCGGCTCAAGGAGCGGCGCCGTGGTCGCGACGCTCGCGTGGCGCACGACGTCGAGAGCGCAGTAGCGCTCCACGCCGGAGAGGAGCGCTGCCAAGCCGGTGCCGAGCGATTTCCCGGGCCCGAGCTCGGCAACCGTGCGCGGCATCGTCCGCATGCCGGCCTGCCACAGAAGCGAAAGGTGCTTGATCCAGACACCGTAGCAGTAGCGCTCGGTGCCGGTGCCGCCGGCGGCGTAGCGATCGAGCCGATGCACCCCCGGTATCCAGGTCAAGGCGCCCTTCAGGACCGGCTTGAAATCGGTAACGCCTTGCAACGCGCTCAATACCATGCTTCCTCCCGAGAGTGCCGCCGATCTTAAGAGGGTCGCGTTACGCGAGATCGGGTTCACGACCGGGAAATCCCTGCGTCATGTAGCGGCCCTACCCCCAACAGAGGGATGCGAGACCGAGACCGGTTAAGTTTATTGACGGTAGTTGTCGTCCTCCCGCCGCGCGGCGCGTTCATCCCTATGCAGCTCTAGCTGCGGGGAGGAGGTGAAGCGAAATGGAACAGGCACAGGCATTGGCAGTCGTACGCTCGCTCGCGAACGGCGTCGATCCGCAAACGGGCGAAGTGTTTCCCACCGAAAGCGCGTATCAGCGACCGATCGTCGTGCGCGCGCTGTACGAAGCAGCGGCGGCGCTCGAGCGCATGGAGCGTTTCGAGCGGCGCAAGTCGCAGCTGCCGGCGAAGACCGGCGAGCCCTGGACGGAAGACGAGGATCGCAAGCTCCTCGCCTCATTCGATGCGGGACGCGCGCTGCAGGAGCTCGCCGCCGCGCACGAGCGCACGATGGCGGCAATAAGAGCCCGACTGCTCAAGTACGGGCGCATCAACGCATAAGCGGGGTTGACCGGGGCGACCGCGGCGCTCCGGTCTTTTTACTGCGCTGCAGTAGAATGCTTTGCAATGAAGTCCAGCGAGATACGCTCTAGCTTCCTCCGGTATTTCGAATCGAAGGGCCACACGATCGTGCCCTCGAGCTCGCTCGTGCCGGCGAATGATCCGACGCTGCTCTTCGTCAATTCCGGCATGGTGCAGTTCAAGGATGTCTTTCTCGGCAAAGACAAGCGTCCTTATACGCGCGCGACCACCGCGCAGCGGAGCCTGCGCGCGGGCGGCAAGCACAACGACCTCGAGAACGTCGGCTATACCGCGCGTCACCACACGTTCTTCGAGATGCTCGGCAACTTCTCCTTCGGCGATTATTTCAAGAAGGATGCGATCGCGTTCGCGTGGGAGCTTCTGACGAAGGTGTACAAGCTCGCGCCCGAGCGTCTCTGGACGACGGTCTATCAGACCGACGACGAGGCGTACGAGCTCTGGACGAAGATGATCGGCGTGCCGAAGGAGCGCTGCGTGCGAATCGGCGACAAGCCGGGCGGCGCCAAGTTCCAGTCCGACAACTTCTGGCAGATGGCGGATACGGGTCCTTGCGGCCCGTGCAGCGAGATTTTCTACGACCATGGTCCCGGCATTGCCGGCGGCCCGCCGGGCTCGCCCGACGCGGACGGCGATCGCTACATCGAGATCTGGAATCTCGTCTTCATGCAGTACAACCGGGACGAGAGCGGCAACATGAACCCGCTGCCCAAGCCCTCGGTCGACACCGGCATGGGCCTCGAGCGCATCGCCGCGGTGCTACAGGGCAAGCACTCCAATTACGAGATCGATCTCTTCCAGGATCTGATCAAGGCGGCGGCGCGCGAGACGCAGGCAAAGGACCTGAAGAGCCCGTCGCTCAATGTCATCGCCGACCACATCCGCGCCTGCAGCTTCCTC
>JBHELS010000268.1:0-4444 GCA_046263015.1 Burkholderiales bacterium
GAAGGATCGAACTGGAGACCGTGATACGGACACTGCACGATGTTGCCGACGAGCTTGCCCATCGAAAGCGGCGCCTGCCGATGACAGCAGCGGTCTTCCAGGGCGACGGCTTTTCCCTCGAGCGTGCGGTAAAGGACGAGCGGCTCGTCGAGGACGATCCGGCGCAGCATGTTGCGGCCGATCTCGTGGTCCCAGGCGGCGACATACCAGCAGTTGCGAACGAACATCCTTTCCTCCTACAACAGCACGCTCGGGTTGCGAAGGCTTTGGTCGCGCTCGAGCAGATTGATCTGCTTCGCTTCGATTTTGCCATCGGCAACGCGGTGGGCGCACCAGCCGGCGAGCGTGCGCGTCTCGCCCGCCCGGAATTCAGCGAGCAGCAAGTTGGAGCGCACCATGCGCTTTTCGCCGACCCGGAACACTTCGACATTGCTCACCATGCGCGCCGTGCGGCTGGGAGGCACCTGCGACCAGGCCTTGCCCGTGCGCAGGCGAAAGATGCGGTCCTCGAGGCGCCGCCGGTCGTCGAAGTAGATCGCCACCTCGCGACGCGGGTCGCCCGCCTGTTCGGCCCCCGGCACCCAGACCACGCAGTGCTCGGCGTAGAGCGTGAGCCAGTCGTCGAAGCGGCGCTCATCGAGGAGCCGTGCCTCGCGCTCAAGCAGCGCGCGACATTCGTCCCTGATACCGGCATCGCCAATTTCGAGCTCGGGGCGCTGCCAGTCGCGGAAACTTGCGACGAGCTCGTCGTAGAAGCGATCGTCGACGTAGCTCATGGAAAACAGGGACTGTCCCTATTTTTCATCGTGCGAGCTGGATGTTCGGGCGCGTGGTCATCAGCCGCACCCATTCCTTCATGTGCTCGCGCATGAACACCTCGTCGGTCGCGGGCGCTTTCAGGGTTCCGTCGGCGAGGTGCTGCACGCGGCCCGGAATGCCGAGGCCGCGGTGCATGTAGACCCATTCGTCCTCGCAGGCGGCGAGGCCTTTCTGGATTTCCTCGAAATTGGCGGCGTCGTCGACTTCGCCGAAGTTCGGGAAGCTTTCCTGGGTGCGCATGCGGATCGCGTTCACTGCATCGGCGGTGCCTTGGAGCTCGTTCGCTTCATCGACGATGGCGGTCGCGTACCAGACGCTCTCGGTCTCATCCACCGAGATCGGCTGGAATACCTGGATGTGATTGCCGAGGATCGAGAGATTGGGAAAGATGTTGATGTTCACGGGCTCGGAGGAGGCGAGGTCGAGCGCGCGCGGCGCGCGATCGCCCAAACGGCTGCGGATCAGCCGCTCATAGCTCTCCATTCCGGGCTGTACGCCCTCGATTTCCCAGAGCGCGCCGGGCCGCCGCTCCACGTTCGGACGCTTGTCCTTGAAATGATGGCCGCGGCCGAAGTACTGGACGTACATCGGCGCCTCATCGGGTTTGCCCATGTAGAAAGACATGCCTTTGTTCGGATCGGCGGCATGGCGGTTCTCGGTCTCGAGGAGCGAGCGGTGCGAAAACACCACGTGGTAGCCGTCGGCGGCGTTGTCGTAGGCGAGCTTCCAGTTGCCCTTGAACCTGAGGCGATTCGCTTCGCTGACGACGACGCGGGCGCCGGGATTGCGCTCGAGCCATTCGTCGATCGGCTGCTTCGCGGGGCCGAGATAGTCGGCAAGTGAGGGCGCATCGGCATTCAGCGTGCCGAAGATGAAGCCGCGGTAGCTCTCGACGCGAGGGAGCTGCGCGAGGTTGTATTTGCCGTCGCCGAAGTCGCAGGCATAGCCGTCGGGCCATGGCACGCCGCGCAGCTTGCCGGAGTTGAAGTAGGTCCAGCCGTGGTACGGGCACTGGAAGGTGCGGGCGTTGCCTTTGGCCTCGCGGCAGACGCGCGCGCCGCGATGCGTGCAGCGGTTGTAGAGCGCGCGCAGCTTTCCGTTCGAGTCGCGCGTGACGATGAGCGGGCGCAGGCCGAGCTTACTGGTGAGGTAGTCGTCGTTTTTCGGAATCTGGCTTTCGTGTGCGAGGTAGCACCAGACGCCAGCGAAAATATGCGTCATCTCGAGCTCGAAGATCGCCGCATCCGTATAGATCGACCGATGGACGCGGTCTTCCTGCACCAGGTGCTCAAAAAAAGTCGAAGTACTCATCCTGTTCCCATTGGGTGGGCTCCGTCTCGGCCATGCGCGCCGCGTCCAGCCAGTGGCGATAGCGCCCGTACTCGCTGCGCTTAAGCTTGAGGTAGTAATTGATGAAGACATCGCCGAACTGCCGGCGAAAGAGCGCGCTCGCGTCGAGCGCATCGAGTGCCTGGCCGAGATCGGTCGGTAGCAGGGGACGCTCGGCGCTATAGGGCTCGTCATCTCGCGTCCCGAGTTTGAGCGATCGCTCGATGCCGTCGAGGCCAGCGACGATCTGCGAGGCGATGTAGAGGTACGGGTTCGCCGCCGGCTCGCCCAGCCGATTCTCGAGCCGCGTCGCAGGATCACCGCGCCCGCCCAGCACTCGCACCATCGCGCCGCGGTGATCGAAGCCCCAGCCGGCACGGTCCGGGGCGAGCGAATTGGGCTTGTAGCGGCGATAGCCGTTGACCGTCGGCGTTGCGAAGACAGTGGCGGCGACCGCGTTCTCGAGCACGCCCGCGAGGTAGGACTGCCCCAGGTGCGAAAGGATCTCCGGCCCGGCGAGCAGGTTGCGACCGTCGCCGTCGATCAAGGATTGGTGTAGGTGCCAGCCGCTCGCGTAATAGCCCTTAAGCGCGGGCCGCGCCATGAAGGTGGCGAAGCAGCCGAGGCGCCGGCACACCTGGCGCGTCGCGGTGCGAAAGAGGACGAAATCATCCGCCGCGCGCAGCGCGCGCTGCGCCGAGAAGGTGCATTCGACCTGTCCCGGACCCCACTCCTTCTCTATCGAGCGAAGCGGCAGCCCGAGCGCCCGATAGGCGCGTGCCAGCTCCGAGAGGATGGGTTGCATGAGGTCCATCTGGGTCTCGGAGTGATAGGAATAGCCGGGCTCGAAAGGCCGCGTGCGGATGGCGCGCCCTCGCACGCCCGGCATGCCGACCGCCTCGTCGGTGAGCTCGGTTTCGGCAAGGCGCGCGAGGTACCACTCGATCTCCAGGCCGATGAGGAGGTCCATGCGCCGCGGCCCGAGGCGGCCGAGCTGGCGCCGCAGGAGGTGGCGCGCCGAGAAATGGAATGGCGTGCCGTTGCGAAAGTATTCATCGCACACCACCCAGCCCACGCCGGGTGCCCAAGGGAGGACGCGAAAGCTGGATGGGTCGGGAACGATCACCAGGTTCGGCGAGCCCGTCATCTCCGGCAGATCCATGCCGCCGCCGCGGGTGAAGGATTGGAAGACGCGCGCGCCGGCCGAATCGAGCGTGGCGGTGGCGACATTGATGTTGTAGCCGCGCTCGAGGACATCGAAGAACACGACCGGAGAGACGGCCTTCGCGCGCGAGGCGCCGTGCGGATCGGCCCAGGCGAGCCGGATCAGGTCGAGCGGCTCGCGCTCGAGGCGCTGACGCAGCTCACGCGCACGAGCGCGCTGCTCATCGGTCCACAGGCCGTGCTCGTGGATGAACATAGTACGATTCTACGAGTGCTCAGGCTCGCCGCTGTCAGCAAGCGCTACGGCGCCCGAACCGTCCTGAACCAGGTTTCGCTCGAGCTCGCGGCCGGCGAATACGTCGCGGTCATCGGCGAGTCGGGCATTGGCAAGTCGACGCTCCTCAACGTGATCGCCGGCCTCGAGCCGGTGGACGAGGGCCGGATCTTCTTTGACGAGCACGAGCTCACCCGCTTAGACGACGACGCGCTGACCCGGCTACGCCGCGCGCACTACGGCTTTGTCTTCCAGGCGTTTCATGTGCTGCCGCAGCTTTCGGTCGAGCAAAATGTCGCGCTGCCGCTCCTCCTGCGCGGGGTCGCCGATACGGCCAAGGTGCGCGCCATGATCGCTGCAGTCGGCCTCGCGGGCCGCGAATCGAGCACGCCGCGCGAGTTGTCGGGCGGCGAACTCCAGCGCGTGGCGATCGCGCGCGCGCTGGTAGGCGACCCCAAGCTCGTGCTCGCCGATGAGCCGACGGGCAACCTGGATCCCGAAAATGCCCGCCAGGTGCTCGCACTTATCCACAACCAGAGCAAAGAACGGGGAGCCGCTGCCATCCTTGCCACGCATTCAGTGCAGGCCGCAGCCGCCTGTGATCGGCGCTACCGCCTGAGCGCGCAAGGACTCGAGCCGCTCTAGCGTTGGCATACCCATTGCATAGCGGTCGGCACCATGGCCGATCGCGCAAGAGTTCTGGTTGCCGACGTAGCTGAGACAGACGAGAAGATCCGCGAATGTCTGCCCGATCGTGAGCTCGTGTTCGTGCGCACTCTCGGGCAAGCGATCCGGGCGCTACGCGCCGACGGCTTTCAGCTCGTCATCATCGGCATGCACTTCGACGAGTCACGCATG
>JBHELS010000269.1:0-3685 GCA_046263015.1 Burkholderiales bacterium
GTGCGCTCGCCGCCGTGACGGTCATCGTCGCCACGGTGGCGGCGCTCTCGCGCTCGGTCGTCGGGGTGCACTGGCCGCTCGATATTCTGGCGGGCGCCTTCGGCGGCTGGCTCGCCGCGGTGCTTGCGCTCGAGCTCGCGCGGCGCACGGCGCGCTTCGGCGGGCGCCCGGCCGTGCAATGGACCGTCGCGCTCTTTCTCGCCGCGTGTGCCGCTTGGCTCGTGATCGGGCACCCGGGCAGCGGCTATCCGCAGGCCGATACGTTCCAGCGCGCGATCGGCATTTGCTGCCTCGCCGCCGCGGCGGCTAGACTGCGGCGTGCTGCCGCATAACGCACCGCTTCAGGTGTCGATCGTCATCCCCGTGTACAACGAGGAGGCGAACATCGCCGAGCTCGTCGAGCGCGTCGGCACGGCGATGCGCCGCTCGGGAAAGAGCTTCGAGCTGATTCTGGTCGACGACGGCTCGCGCGATCGCTCGGCGGCCAAACTCGAGGCGCTTGCCGGCGAGCGCCCTTGGCTTAAGCCGCTCTACCTGATTCGCAATTACGGCCAATCGGCAGCGCTCCAGGCAGGCTTCGATGCGGCGCAGGGCGAGGTGATCGTCACGCTCGATGGCGATCTGCAGAACGATCCCGAGGACGTGCCGGATCTCCTCAAGATGCTGGATGAGCAGCCGCAGATCGACGTCATCTCCGGTTGGCGCAAGGATCGCCAGGACCGCGCGGTGTCGAGAAAGCTCCCCTCCGTGGTGGCGAACTCGGTAATTTCGCGCGTCACCGGGGTGAGGCTTCATGACTATGGCTGCGCTCTCAAGCTCTACCGCGCCGATGTCATTCGCGGCCTGCGGCTCTATGGCGAGCTGCACCGCTTCATCCCGGCGCTCGCGGCCGAGGTCGGCGCGAATATTGTCGAGGTGCCGGTGCGCCACCATGCGCGCACACGCGGCCAGTCGAAGTACGGCATCGATCGCACCTTTCGCGTGCTCCTCGATCTCCTGTGGATCAAATTCCTCATGCGCTTTCTGCACCGGCCGCTGCAGGCGTTCGGCGGCGTGGGCCTCGTGCTCGGCGCGGCCGGGTTCGTGGTGCTCGCGTGGCTCACGGTGGAGAAGATCGCCCTCGGACGCGATATCGGCGGCCGGCCGCTCCTCTTGCTTGGCGTGCTGCTCGCGCTGATCGGCGTGCAGCTGGTCGCCACCGGCCTCATCGGCGAGCTCCTCACCCGCATCTACCACGAGCCGCAGGGCCGGCCGCAATACCTGCTTCGCCGCCAGCCCAGAAAAGGCAGTTGAAGCTCGCCGCGCGCATCGCGCTCGGCCTCGCGCTCCTCGCTGCTGTCGTCTGGTACGTAGATCCACGCGCGCTCGCGCGGAGCCTCGCTGCGATCGAACCGCGCTGGTTTGCTGCCGCGGTGGCGGCGTCCGTGGTGTCCAATGTCTTCTCGGCGGCGCGCTGGGCGGCCATCGGCCGGGGCTTGGGCCTGGTCGCGCCGCTGGCCGCCGCGGTAACGATGTACTTCCGCGGCATGACCATGAACGTGCTCCTCCCCGGCGCCACGGTGTCGGGCGATCTGCTGCGCGGCTTCGAGCTCGGCCGGCTCGCTCGCAATTCGCTCGTGCCGGCGGCCGTGTCGGTGCTGCTCGATCGATTGAGCGGCCTGTGGGTGCTTTGCGCTTGCTCGCTTGTCGCGCTCCTGAGCGCATTCGTAACTGGCGTCGTGCCGATCGGCAGGGAGAGCGGGTTCTATATCGCGGGGCTGATGGTCGCGCTCATAGCGCCGTGGCTGCCGCTGCCCTTCGCGCGAGCTGAAAAGGCGCGCCGCGAGGCGCTCGCCTCGCGGGGCGCGCTCGGGCGCTCGGTCTGGCTCTCCGTGATGGTGCAGATTTTTTCTGCGGCGGCGCTATGGTGCTGCGCGCGCGCCGCCGGCGTCGAGCTCAGCTACGCGGCGATGCTCGCGGCGGCTGCGCCGATCTTCATCATGGGCGCCGTGCCGCTTGGCTGGGGTGGCTTCGGCGCACGCGAAGCCGGGGCGGTCGTGGTGCTCGGCGTGCTTGGCGTCGCTGCGGACCAGGCGACCGCAACGGGCTTGCTCTACGGTCTCGCGGCGGTGCTGCAAGGGATCGCCGCCGCGCCGCTCTTTCTCCTCAGACGCGAAGCCGCGGATGATGCACGCCGTTCTTCAGGCGCATCACCTTCCAGAAGAAGTTGATGCGCGAGAGCTCGGTCAGCTCGCCCGCATCGCCCACCATGTCGCGCAGCTCGAAATCGGGGTGAAAGCCGAGCTTGTCGGAAAAGCGCGCGAGGCCCTTCTCGACCGCGGCGATGAAGCGGTTGTCCGAGCGCACGTGGTTGACGAGGTAGATCTCACCCTGCGGGCGGCAGACCCGGTGCAGTTCCTCGAGGAGCTTGGCCGGGCGCTCGACCACCGAGACGACGTACATGGCGACCACCTTGTCGAAGCTCGCGTCGGCAAAGCTCATGCGCTCGGCGTCCATCTCGAGGAGCGCATCCACGTTCGCAAGCCGCCGGCGCGCAACGCGCACGCGCGCCTTCTCGAGCATCTCGTGCGAGACATCGATGCCGGTGATGCGCACATCGCGCGGATAGAGCGGTAGCGAAAGACCCGTGCCGACGCCGACCTCGAGGATGCGATCGGCCGGGCGGAGACCGAGCGCCTGCACAACGGCTTTTCGGCCGGGCTGCAGCACCGGACCGAATACGGCATCGTAGACTGCAGCGTAGCGGCGGTAAGCCGCCTTTACCGACTCTATTTGCATGCGGGGTCCGTGAGGGCTTTGAGGGCTTGTCGTACCAGCGCCTTGGTCAACGGCACCTTGTAGGCATTATGCCGTAGCGGCGCGACGCCCTGCACGGCGGCCTCCGCCGCGGCTGCGAACCTGTCCTCCGAGGCTTCGCCGCCGAGAAGCGCGTGCTCGGCCGCCTCGGCGCGCCACGGGATGGGCGCGACGCCGGACAGAACGAGACGCGCGTGCGCGATCTTGCGCCCCGAGAGGCGCACGACACAGGCGACCCCGACCAGGGCGAAGCTCCAAGTCTTGCGGTCCATCGCCTTGAGATAGGTGCTGCGAGTCTCCGGCGGATGCGGCGGCAGGCGAAGCCCGAGTATCAGTTCGTCCGGGGCCAACGTGGTCTCGCGGCGCCGCTCGGCGCTCGGAAGCGCGAAGAAATCGGCGAGCTCCACCGCGCGCTCGCCGTGGCGGCCATGCACACGCAGTGCCCCGTCGAAGGCGACCAGCGCCGGCGCGAGGTCGGACGGATGCACCGCATAGCAAGGGCCCCCGCCGAAGAGCGCGTGGTTGCGGTTCTCGCCCTCGTGCGCCGGGCAATCGGCGCCGCCTTTCAGCCAGCAATCGATGCGCGCATTGCGGTAATACCAGCAGCGCGGCCGCTGCAGCAGGTTGCCGCCGACGGTGGCGAGATTGCGGATCTGCGGCGTCGCGGCGGCCGATATCGCCTGCGCGAGCGCCGCGTAGCCCTGGTTCACCACCGGATGCGCTTCGACCTCGGCGAGGGTGGTGAGCGCGCCGATCTCAAGACCCGCGGGCAGCGCCTCGATGCCGCGCGGCAGGAGCGGCTTCACATTGATCAATTCGTCCGGCGCGGCGATCTCGGCCTTGATGAGCGTCAGCAGGTCCGTGCCGCCGGCGAGCGCACGGCGGCCCT
>JBHELS010000270.1:0-5586 GCA_046263015.1 Burkholderiales bacterium
TGGCCACGCATGGAAGCGCGCTCGCGTGGCGCCCGAAGTCAAAACAGTTCGTGTTTTCAAGCGTCTTTCTTGAGAGCGCGCATTCTCCTGTGGTAATTTACGCGCCTCTGTGAGCATGCCGAGCCTCGAGTCGCCTGGGGCAAATGCGCGGCGCGAGCTGCCGTTCCAGGAAGACACGCGGGGCTTTAGCCTGATCCTCAAACGCAATTGTTCGATCTCGCCAGCGGGCCTTGCCTGCGTTTTTGCCGCGCTCGCGGTCGCGGTGCTCGCGATCGGCACGGGCTTCGCGCTTCTCGGCGCGTGGCTGATCCTGCCATTCGCGGGACTGGAAGTGCTGCTGCTCGCCGGAGCGTTCCTCCTGCAGGCGCGTCATGCCGCCGACTATGAGCGCATCGAGCTCGCCGATGGACGATTGCGCGTCGCGGTCGCTGCGGGCGGGCGCCTGTCGCGCTATGACTTCGATGCGCGCAGCGTGCGCATCGCCATGGACGAGGGCACGCTTTTCCTGCGCGGCCCGCGCGCGTCGCTGCAAATCGGCCGCCACCTGGACACCGCCTCGCGCGAGCGGTGCTCTGCCGAGCTCAAAAGACGACTGCGCATTTAGATCCCGGGAAAAAAGAACGTGAAGCGATCCAAGATCTTCAGCGCGCTCGCCGGACTTGCCGCGGCCGCCGCGGCCTCGAGCGCCCACGCGCTTGCGTGGTATTTCCAGTCGCCTGGCTCGCAGCTCGCGCGCGACATCGATCACCTGCATCAGTATGTGATGTGGCTGATCATCGTCATCTTCGTCGGCGTCTTCGGCTTCATGTTTTATGCGTGCTTCGCGCACCGCAAGTCACGCGGCCATCCCGCCGAGCAGTTCCACGAGAACACGCTCGTCGAAATTCTCTGGACCGTCATTCCGGCCGTCATCCTGGTGGTGATCGCCTGGCCGGTGACGAAAGTGGTCATCGCGCAGAAGGACACGTCGAGCCCGGATCTCACCATCAAGGTGACCGGCTACCAGTGGAAGTGGGGCTACGACTACGTGAGAGGCGAGGGCGAGGGCATCAGCTTCGTCTCGATGCTCGCCACGCCGCGCGAGCAGATCGAGGGAAAGCAAGCGAAGGGCGAGAACTACCTTCTCGAGGTCGACAACGAGCTCGTGGTCCCTGTCGGCAAAAAGATCCGCGTCATTACGACCGCGGCGGACGTGATTCACTCCTGGTGGGTGCCCGCCTTCGGTGCGAAGCAAGACGCGATTCCGGGGTTCTTGCGCGACCTCTGGTTTCGTCCGGAGGTGCTCGGCACCTTCCGCAGCCAGTGCGTGGAGCTCTGCGGCAAGGAGCACGGCTTCATGCCGATCGTGGTACGTGTCGTTTCGGCGGAAGACTATTCGAAGTGGGTGGCGCAGCAGCAGCAAGAGAAGCAGGCCCAGGCGGACGACCCGAACAAGAAATGGGACGCGACGGATCTGATGGCGCGCGGCGAGAAGGTCTACGGCCAGATCTGCACCGCCTGCCACGCGCCGCAGGGCCAAGGCACGCCGGCCATGAAGGCGCCGGCGCTCGCCGGCGACAAGTTCGTCACCGGTGCAAAAGAAGGCCCGATCGACACCGTGCTGAACGGGCGGCCGGGCACGGCCATGCAGCCCTTCGGCAAGCAGCTTTCCGATACGGAGATCGCCGCCGTCCTCACTTTTGTACGCAACAGCTGGGGCAACAAGGCGCCGGAGGTGCAGCCGGCCGAAGTGAAGGCGCGCCACAAGTAGTGATTAGAGGAGTCAGGAGAACTTCATGAGCGCAGTCGTCGATACCCACGGCCACGATCACGGCCACGAACACCACGATCATCACGGCGGCTACAGCGGCCTCATGCGCTGGGTCACCACCACCAACCACAAGGACATCGGCACGATGTACCTGTGGTTCGCGGGGCTCATGTTCTTCGTCGGCGGCATGATGGCGGTCCTCATCCGCCTGGAGCTCTTCCACCCGGGCTTGCAATTCCTCAATCCGGACTTCTACAACCAGCTCGTCACCTCGCACGGCCTGATCATGATCTTCGGCGCGATCATGCCGGCGTTCGTCGGCTTCGCGAACTGGCAGATCCCGATGATGATCGGCGCGCCCGACATGGCGTTCGCGCGGCTGAACAACTGGTCATTCTGGCTGCTGCCCTTCGCCGCGACGCTGCTCATCATGGCGTATTTCATGCCGGGCGGCGCGCCCGGGACCGGATGGACGCTCTATTCGCCGCTCACCGTGCAGCAGGGCATCGGCATGGACTTCACCATCTTCGCCGTGCACATCCTCGGCATGAGCTCGATCCTCGGCTCGATCAACATCATCACCACGATCCTCAACATGCGCGCCCCGGGGATGACGCTCATGCGCATGCCGCTTTTCTGCTGGACCTGGCTCATCACCGCCTACCTGCTGGTCGCCGCCATGCCGGTGCTCGCTGGCGCCGTGACGATGACGCTGACCGACCGCCATTTCGGCACCACGTTCTTCAACGCCGCGGGCGGCGGCGACCCGGTGCTCTACCAGCACATCTTCTGGTTCTTCGGCCACCCCGAGGTGTACATCATCGCGCTGCCGGCGTTCGGGGTGATCTCGCAGGTCATCCCTGCGTTTTCGCGCAAGCCGCTCTTTGGCTATGCGTCGATGGTGTACGCGACCTCGGCGATCGCCATCCTCTCGTTCATCGTCTGGGCGCACCATATGTATACGGTGGGCATGCCGGTCACCGGCCAGCTCTTCTTCATGTACGCGACCACGCTCATCGCTGTGCCGACCGGGGTCAAGGTATTCAACTGGGTCGCGACCATGTGGAAGGGATCGCTCAGCTTCGAGACGCCGATGCTCTTCGCGCTCGGTTTCCTGTTCCTCTTCACGCTCGGCGGCTTCACTGGCCTCGTGCTGTCGCTCGTGCCGATCGACATCCAGCTGCATGACACCTATTACGTCGTGGCGCACTTCCACTACGTGATGGTCGCCGGCGCGATGTTCTCCGCGTTCGCGGGCATTTATTTCTGGCTGCCGAAGTGGACCGGGAAGATGTACAACGAGACGCTCGGCCAGTGGCATTTCTGGCTGACGCTCATCTTCTTCAACATGATCTTCTTCGTGCAGCACTTCCTCGGCATGGCCGGCATGCCGCGGCGAATTCCCGACTATCCGCTGATGTTCCAGACCTGGAATGAGATCTCGTCGCTCGGCGCCTTCGGCTTTGCCCTCGCCCAGCTCATCTTCCTCTACAACCTCTTCACCACGATTGCGAGCGGCAAGCCGGCGCTCGAGAAGCAGTGGGAAGGCGCCGACTCGATCGACTGGACGATGCTGCCGACGCCCGCGCCCTACCACACGTTTGAGACACCGCCCGCGATCAAGTGAGCCGGAACGCGAAAACCGCGCTCGTCCTTGCCACGGTGGCGGCCGCCTTCTTCTTCGGCATCATCGCCAAATACTGGCTGATCGGCCGATGAGCACCAAGGCCGACAACCGGCGCCTCTTCGTGCGCCTCGCGCTCGTCGCCGCCGGCATGTTCGGCTTTGGCTATGCGCTCGTGCCGTTCTACTACCAGATCTGCGCCGCATGGGGCGTGAACTCGTTCGGCGAGCTGCGCGCCGAACCCGCGAACACGCAGGTGGACACGACGCGCACCATTACCATCGAGTTTGACGCCAACGCGCACGACATGCCGTGGCGCTTCAAGCCGCTCGTGCGGCACATCGACGTGCATCCGGGCGAGCTCGCGACCGTCGAGTACGAGGTGGTGAACGAGCGCGCCGCCACCCTAACTGGCCAGGCGGTGCCGAGCTACGGGCCGGCGCTCGCGGGCGAATACTTCAAGAAGATCGAGTGCTTCTGCTTCACGCAGCAGACCCTCGCCGCGGGGGAGACGCGGCGCATGCCTGTCCTCTTCGTGATCGACCCGAAGCTGCCCAAGGACGTGAACAGCATCGCCATCTCCTACACCTTCTTCGCGGTGACGCCTCGCGGAGGCAAGAGCTGATGGAGGCGATCCTGAAGCGCGCGTCCTTCCTCGACACGCTGAAGACCGTGCTCTACGGCGCGATCGGCGTGCGTCGCCGCGCCGATCACGAGCGGGCGCAGGTCCGGCCGCTGTATCTCGTCGTGACGGCGATCCTCTTCGTCGTGCTGTTCGTGCTGACGCTGCGCTTCATCGTCAGCCTGGTAGTGAGCTAAGGGAGAAAAAACGTGGCGCACAGCGCAATCCCCTCCGATCGTCAGACGCATTACGCGGTGCCCTCGCCCATGCCGTGGCCGATCATGGGCGCGGCGGCGCTCTTTCTCATGGCGATCGGCGCGGTGTTCGTCTTCAATAGCCGCAGCGCCGGCTGGGTGCCGATCGGGCTCGGTGTCCTGCTCCTGATCTACATGATGGTGCGCTGGTTCGGCGATGTAATCCGCGAATCCGAGGGCGGACGATACGGCCGCTGGGAAGACCTTTCGTTCCGCTGGGGGATGAGCTTTTTCATTTTCTCGGAGGTGATGTTCTTCGGTGCGTTCTTCGGCGCGCTCTATTGGGTGCGCCAGTACTCGGTGCCGGACCTCGCGAGCATCGAATCGAACGCGCTTCTCTGGCCCGGCTTTTCGGCGCATTGGCCCTCCGCCGGCCCGGGGTTCATCGAAGAGTTCTCGCCCATGGCCGCGTGGGGCATCCCGGCGATCAATACGCTCCTGCTTCTCTCTTCGGGTGTGACGGTCACCATCGCGCACTGGGCGCTGAAGGAGAACCGGCGCGCGCTCCTCATCGGCTTTCTCGCCGCCACTATCGCGCTCGGCGTCCTCTTCCTCGCGCTGCAGGCATTCGAGTACGGCCATGCGTACTCGGAGCTGAACCTGAAGCTATCGACCGGCGCTTACGGCTCGACCTTCTTCATGCTGACCGGCTTCCACGGCTTTCACGTCACCTGCGGCGCGATCATGCTGACGGTGATTCTCTTCCGCTGCATCTTCGGGCACTTCAAGCCCGATCATCACTTCGGCTTCGAAGGCGTCGCCTGGTACTGGCACTTCGTCGACGTCGTGTGGCTCGGCCTCTTCATCTTCGTCTACTGGCTATAAGCGCTCGCGGATCCAGCCGAAGTAGTAGCCGAGCATCAGAAAAGCGAAAAGCGCGACCGAGAGTCCGACGCGCAGCGCGAGGGCCTTGAGTGCTCGCGTCGAGCCGCTTCTGTCGCGGTAGACGAAGAAGAGCGCCGAGAAGAGGCTCGCCACGATAGCGATGAACACGCCGATCACCACGTAGCGCATGCTCCGAGGATACTCTTTCCGCCCGAACGGCTGGGCGCTCGCGCTCGCCGCGGCGGCCTGCGCCGCCTTCGTCGCGCTCGGCCAGTGGCAGTCGCGCCGCGGCGACGCAAAGCGCGCGCTGGCGCTTGAGCTCGAGCGCGCCGAGCGCGCGGCGCCGATCGAGCTCGCGCCCGGCGCGCTCGACCCATCGACGCTCGTGCATAAGCGCGTGGCGGCGCGCGGCATCTTCCTCGCCGAGCGCACGGTGTTCCTCGCGAACCGGCTGCGCCGCGGCCGCCCGGGCTATGAAGTGCTGACGCCGCTACGCCTCGGTAGTTCGGAT
>JBHELS010000271.1:0-6609 GCA_046263015.1 Burkholderiales bacterium
TCCGGCGTTTTCTCCGGGATCTGTTTATGTACGTCCGCGAGATGCGCGTGATAGTCGTTGCCCACGGGACAGACGGCGAGGCAGCGCGGGCAATCGCCGAAGGAGCCGACCACGCGCAGCAGTCCCTGCCAGAAGCCGAAGAGGTCGCGTGTTTTCAAGAGCGCGGAGCGTTGCTCCGCCGGCGCGTCGATCACGCGCTCCATGAACTGCAGCATGGTCATGAAGCCGAACTCCTGCGCCTCGGTGGCGCAGCCGCGCTTGTCGATGCCCCAGTGCAGCACCGCGTTCGGCGGACACGAGTGCAAGCAGCGGCTGCACGATTCGCCGATGCACACCTGCTCGGTGATGCGCGCATCGGGCTCGAGCTCGAGCTCGGTGAGGATGCCGGTGAGATAGACGCGCGGACCGAACTCGGGTGTGAGAATGTTCACTTCCAGCCCGAGCGTGCCGAGGCCGGCTTCGACGCCGAGATGCCGCGTCGACAGGCGCCCATAGGAGGCGCGCTTCAGGTTCCAGACGGTCTCCTGCGCGGCGGTGACGAAGCTCGCGTGACCGGCACGCTCGAGCTCGTCGGCGACGCGATAGGCGATCTTGTCCATCTTGCGCAGAACGAGCATGTCCATGTACTGCACGGGCACGTTCGACACGGCGCGGAATGCACCGGCGGGAATTCGCTGCACCAGCACGATCACGCTCTTGATCGAGGGCAGGATGCGCTCGGGTGTCTGCGGCCAGCGCGGATCCGGCGGGAACGCATTCAGCGTCGCCGCCGAGGCGATGCCAGCGAGATCTGCGCCGAGCTCGAGCGCGCGGCGCTTCACCGCGGTTGCATCGGCGTCGCGAGCGAGCGGCTTGCCGTCGCGAACGCGCGCACGGAAAGGCATAAGGCATTGAACCACAAAATGGTTAGAATCCCCCGCCTTGGAGGAGGTCGCATGAAATCCAGAATGATTGCGTTCGCGCTCTCGGCGCTCGTGTCATCCGGCGCGCACGCGGCGAACGAGCTGAAGATCGGTTTTCTTTCCACGCTCTCGGGACCCGCGGGCTCGATTGGCATCGAGATCCGCGACGGCTTCAACCTCGCGATGAAGCACATGGGCGGCAAGCTCGGCGGCCTGCCGACCGAGGTCGTCTTTGCCGATGACACGCTCAATCCCGACACCGGACGCCAGCTCACAGAGCGGCTGCTGAAGCGCGACCGCGTGAATCTGATGACCGGCATCGTGTTCTCGAACGTGATGCTCGCGGTATGGCCCACGATCCAGCAATCGAAGGTCTTCTACATCGCGCCGAACGCGACGCCGACCACGATCACCGGCAAGGGCTGCAGTCCGTATTTCTTTTCGGCCTCGTGGCCCAACGAGGCTCATCACGAGGCTGCCGGTGAGTTCGCCAATTCGCGCGGCTACAAGAACGTTTACCTGATCGCGCCGAACTATCCCGCGGGCAAGGACGCGCTCACGGGCTTCAAGCGCATGTACAAGGGCAACATCGCCGCGGAGGTCTATCCGAAGCTGAATCAGCTCGACTATTCCACCGAGCTCGCGCAGCTGCGCGCGGCGAAGCCCGATGCGGTCTACGCCTTCCTGCCGGGCGGCATGGGCATCAATTTCATCAAGCAGTTCAACGCTGCCGGTCTTGGGAAGGAGATGCAGCTCGTCGTTCCGGGCTTCGTCTCCGATCAGGATGTGGTGCGCGCGGTGGGCGAGCCGATGGTCGGCCTCTTCGACACGTCGCAATGGGCCTACGACCTCGACAACGATGCGAACCGCCGATTCGTCTCCGAGTTCGAGAAGGAATACAAACGGCTGCCGACGCTCTACGCCGAGCAGGGCTACACCGCGGCGCTGATCATCGATCAGGCGGTGCGCGAGGCCAAAGGCAACGTCGAGGACGAGAAGACCTTTCGTGCCGCGCTCATGAGCGCGCCCGAGCGTGCCAAGAGTCCTCGCGGGCAATTCAAGGAGGCGCCGAACGGCACGCCGATCCAGGATTACTACGTGCGCGCCGTCGTCAAGGACCAGGACGGTCGCATCGTCAACCGCAAGGTCGATACGATCCTCAAGCAGCATCAGGACTTCTGGCTCAAAGACTGCACCATGAAGTAATCGAAAAATAGGGACAGTCCCGGAAACAGGGACAGTCCCTATTTTTCTCCGATGCCCGCGAGTCTCTTCCTCGAGCAGACGCTGAACGGCCTGCAGTTCGGGCTGATGCTCTTCCTGCTCGCGGCCGGGTTGACGCTCGTCTTCGGCATCATGGACATGATCAACCTCGCGCACGGCTCGCTCTACATGATCGGCGCCTATTTCATGGCGAGCTTCGCGCAGGCGACCGGCTCCTTTTGGCTCGGCTTGGGCCTCGCGCTCGTCGCCACCGCGATCGTCGGCGCGCTCCTCGAGGTGTCGCTGCTGCGGCGGCTCTACGGGCGCGATCACCTGACGCAGGTGCTCGCCACCTTCGCGATCATCCTCATCGCAAACGAGGTGGTGCGCATCGCCTGGGGTTCGCAGCCGATGCTCCTCAATACGCCCGCGGAGTTGTCTGGACCGGTGACGCTGCCGGGCGGCATGCAGTACGCGTCCTACCGGCTCGCGATCATCGCGGTCGGCGCCGTGGTCGCCGTGCTCCTCTATCTCCTCGTGACGAAGACGCGCGTCGGCATGCTGGTGCGCGCCGGCGCTTCCAACCGCGAGATGGCGATCGCCATGGGAGTGGATATCCGGCGCCTTTTCACGGCGGTATTCGCGCTTGGGGCGGCGCTCTGTGCGCTCGCCGGCGCGATGCTCGGCCCGATCCTCGCCGTGCAGGTCGGCATGGGCGAGAACATTTTGATCCTCGCCTTCGTCGTGATCGTGATCGGCGGCATCGGCTCGATCCGCGGCGCCTTCGTCGGCTCGCTTCTCGTCGGCATCGTCGACACCGGCGGCCGCGCCTTCCTGCCGCTTTTTTTCAGCACCTTCCTGCCGCCGCAGCTCGCGAGCGCAGCAGGGCCCGCGGTCGCGTCGGTGCTCATCTATCTCCTGATGGCGGTCGTGCTTTTTTTCCGGCCGCAGGGCCTCTTTCCCGCCCGCGGCTGATGCGCGCGATCGGGCTCTTCGTCGTGCTCGCGCTCTTTCCGCTCGCCATGCAGGCGATGGACAACCTCTTCTACGTGAGCTTGGCGAGCCGCGTGCTCATCTACGCCATCGCCGCGACGAGCCTGAACCTGGTGCTGGGCTACGGCGGCATGGTGAGCTTCGGCCACGCCGCGTTCTTCGGCGGCGGCGCCTTTGTCGTCGGCATTCTCGCCGTCGAAGGCGTTCACAGCGCCTGGCTCGCCTGGCCGATCGCCGTTGCGGTCGCGGCTCTCGCCGCGCTCGTCATCGGCGCTCTCTCGCTTCGCACGCGCGGCGTCTACTTCATCATGATCACCCTCGCCTTCGCGCAGATGATTTACTACATCTTCGTCTCGCTGAAGACCTACGGCGGTGATGACGGGCTGCAGATGCCGGGGCGCTCGACGCTTGGCTTCGGCACGCTCGCGAACGACCTCGTCTGGTACTACGTCGTCCTCGCGATCCTCGCCGCCGTCCTCTATGGCATGCAGCGCCTTGCGCATTCGCGCTTCGGGCGCGTGATCGACGCGATCCGCGAGAACGAGGCGCGCGCCGAGGCGATCGGCTTTCCGGTCTATCGCTACAAGCTCCTTTGTTTCGTCATCGCCGGCGCGATCGGCGGGCTCGCGGGCGCGCTGATCGCCAACCAGTCGAGCTACGTTAGTCCGAGCCTCCTGCATTGGATCCAGTCGGGGACGCTCATGATCATGGTGATCCTCGGCGGCGTCGGCACGCTCTGGGGCGGCGTGATCGGCGCCGCTTTCCTCCTTGGGCTCGAGCACGTCATCGCCGACTACCGGATTGCCTGGCTCGCCAAGCTCGCGCCGAACTATCAGGACCACGCCGGCCTCGCGGTCGGCATCGTGCTCCTCGGCATCGTCATGCTCGCGCCCGAAGGCATCGCCGGGCTATTCGTCCGGCGCCGGCATGCTTGAGCTGCGGGGCGTGACCAAGCAGTTCGGGGGCGTGGTCGCCACCGACGACGTGACGCTCGACGTCGCGCGCGGCGAAGTGCATGCGCTGATAGGCCCGAATGGCGCCGGCAAAACGACGCTCATCGCGCAAATCTCCGGTGCGTTGCCAACTGACAGCGGTCGCATCCTCTTTAACGGCACGGATGTCACCCGCCTCGCCGCGCACGCGCGTGTCGCGGCGGGACTTGCGCGCAGCTATCAGATCACCAGCATCTTTCGCCGCTTCACGGTGCTCGACAACCTCGCCCTCGCGGTGCAGGCGCGCTCGGGCTCGAGCTTTCGCTTCTGGCGGCCGGTGCGCGCCGAGCGGACACTCTTTGATGAGGCGCGCGCCATCGCGGCCGAGATCGGCCTCGGCGCGCGTGAAGAGGCGGTGGCGGCGACGCTTGCGCACGGCGAGCAGCGCGCTCTCGAAGTCGGACTCGCGCTTGCGACGCGCCCCGCGCTTGTGCTTCTCGACGAGCCGATGGCGGGCATGGGCCCGCAGGAGTCGCAGGCGATGCTTGCCCTCGTCGAGCGCATCCGCGATCGCGTCACGGTGCTCCTCGTCGAGCACGACATGGATGCGGTGTTCCGGCTCGCGGATCGCATCTCGGTCCTCGTCAACGGCCGCCTCATCGCCACGGGCGCCCCGGCGCAGATTCGCGCCCACGCCGAGGTGCGCAAGGCCTACTTGGGAGAAGAGCTTGCTGCTTGAGGTGCGGCGACTCGAAACCGCTTACGGCGCGAGCAAGGTGCTCTTCGGCGTCGATCTGGGCGTGAACCCCGGCGAAGTGGTGACGCTCCTTGGCCGTAACGGCATGGGGAAGACGACGACCGTGCGCTCGATCATGGGACTTACGCGCGCGCAGGCGGGCACGATCAGTTTCCGCGGCGAGCGGATCGAGCGCGAGGCGCCCGATCGCATCGCCCGGCGGGGCATCGCGCTCGTTCCGGAAGGTCGGCAGATCTTTCCCAATTTGTCGGTGCGCGAGCACCTCATCGCTTTCGCCGAGAACCGGGCCGCGCACGACGATCCCTGGACCCCCCCGAAGGTGCTCGAATTCTTTCCGCGCCTTGCGGAGCGCGCCGACAACATGGGCAATCAGCTCTCCGGCGGCGAGCAGCAGATGCTCGCCATCGGCCGCGCGCTCGTCACCAATCCGCACCTTCTGATCCTCGACGAGGCGACCGAGGGCCTCGCGCCGCTCGTGCGCGAGGAGATCTGGAAGTGCCTCGCCCGGCTGCGTGAAGCGGGGCAGACGATCCTCGTCATCGACAAGTACATCGAGCGCCTCGTGCACCTTGCCGACCGGCATACGATCATCGAGCGTGGCCGCGTCGCATGGCAGGGAAGCTCGGCCGAGCTCGACGCGAACCGTGGCCTGTGGCACCGGTACCTCGGCGTGTGATGCAGACCTGGATCGCGGCCGCCGGCGAGCATCTCATCGTGCTCTTCTTCCTCGTGACCGGCATCTCCAATCTGACCAAGGCGCGCATCGCCGATCATATCGAGCGCATGCGCGCCTTCGGCACGCCGGTGCCCGCGGCGCTCTTCTGGCTTGGCATCGCGCTGCAATTCACCGGCTGCATCCTGATCGAGCTCGACTGGCACGCGCCGATCGGCGTCGGCTGCCTCATTCTCTTCACCGTCGCGGCGACGGCCATTTTTCATCGCTTCTGGCAGAAGACCGATCCCGTGCAGCGCAGCTTTTCCCGGCTGACATTGCTCGGCAACACCGCCATACTCGGCGGCCTGCTTCTCCTGCTCGACAAGCTCCAATGACCGCTCCGGACTTCCGCTGGCCGCAATCACGGGCAGAAATCGAACGCGTCCAGCGCGAGCGCAAGCGTCTGGCGGTCGCGCGCGCGCTGCGCTCACCGTTCTGGAAGCGCCGCATGCCGCAGGTCGATCTCGCGCGCGTGCACGAGCCCGAGGTCTGGCGGCGCATCCCGGTGCTGACGAAGGAAGCGTTGCGCGAAATCCCGCCCGAGCGCTTTCACGACGAGTTCTGCATTGCGCCCCGCACGCAAGTCGTCGAGTACTGGCGCTCGGGCGGCGCCACCGGCCGGCCGCTCTTCTATCCGCGCTCGGCCGAGGATATGCAGCACAACCTCCTCACCTTCGAGCGGGCATGGGCGATCATCGGCGCGAGCGCCGAGGATTGCGCGCACGTGTCGTTTCCGCTCGGCGTACATCCGGTGGCGCATCTCTACGCGCGCGCGGCGATCAACCTGGGCATCGGCACCGTCTGGTGCGGCGCCGGCACGAATACGGCGTCAGAGACGCAACTCGAGCTGATCGAGCATTTGCGACCCACCGTCTGGATCGGCATGGCGAGCTACGGTCTGCATCTCGCGAATCTCGCCGAAGCGAAAGGCGTCGATCTCTCGCGCTCCACGGTGAAGAAATTGATCGTCGCCGCCGAGCCGCTCTCGCCGGTGAAGCGCGAAAAGCTCGAGCGCGCCTGGGGCGCCGAGGTCTACGACCATTTCGGCATGACCGAAGCCGCCTTTGTCGCCGGTGAGACCACGGCGCACGACGGCATGCGAGCCTT
>JBHELS010000272.1:0-5525 GCA_046263015.1 Burkholderiales bacterium
CTCTACCCGATCGACGGCGCGGTGCGCCGCGTGGCGAAGGACGCGACCGCGTGGAGCACCCGCGACGCGACTTGGTCGATGGTGATCGCCGGCATCAGTCCCGACGCGAAGCACGCGCCGGCGCTTAAGCGCTGGGGACGCACCTATTGGCAGGCGGTGCACCCGTTCAATCTCGAGGGTGCCTACGTCAATTTCATGATGGACGACGAGGCAAGCGGCCGCGTGCAGGCAACCTACGGGCCGAACTACAAGCGCCTCGCGGCGATCAAGGCAAAGTACGACCCGGACAATGTCTTCCGCGTGAACCAGAACATCCTTCCGGCACGCGCATGACGCTTCGTCCTGCGGGGCCGCAGGTTAAGCCGCCGTAACGCCGCCCGTGGCAGGCAACTCGCGCGCTGCGGCTCGACCGCCTAAAGTGCGCGCATGGCAATCCGCGCTGCCACCCGAAAGACAACGTGACTCGCGCCGCCGGGCTCGCGTTGATGACGGTCGCGCCGGTGCTCTGGAGCACCGCCGGGGTCGTCACGCGCCATGTCGAGAAGGCCAGCGCGTTCGAGCTCGTGTTCTGGCGCAGCCTTTTTGCCTTTGTCTTCGTCGGGCTTGCACTGCTCCTCACGCGCCGCAACGGAGCGCGTATGGGCCGGCCGGGCGTTCTCTCCGGCGTGCTATGGGCGGTGATGTTCACCGCCTTCATGATCGCGCTTACGCTCACGAGCACGGCTAACGCACTCGTCGTCATGAGCCTGAGCCCTCTCCTCACGACGATAATCGCGAGCGCCGTGCTGCGTGATCCCGTGCCCACCGGAACGTGGGTCTCCGCCGCGGCGGCGGCGCTCGGTATCGCCTGGATGTTCGCAGCCGACCTCCATGCGCACAGCGCCCGCGACCTTTCCGGCATGCTGGTGGCCGGCGCGATTCCCGTGGCCGCCGCCATCAACGTCGTGACCCTGCGTGCCGCGGCGGCAACGCTCGATCTGCGACCGGCGGTGATGCTTGGCGGCGCCATCTCGTGCCTGATCGCCTTGCCGCTCGCGCTGCCGCTACAAGCGACGCCGAAGGACATCGCCCTGCTCGCATTCCTCGGCGTCTTTCAGCTTGGCTTGCCCTGCGTGCTGGTGGTGCTCGCGAGCCGCGTCTTGCTCGCGCCGGAGATCGCGCTCATTGGACTCCTGGAGGTGGTGCTGGGACCGCTCTGGGCGTGGCTTGGCGCGGGCGAATTGCCGGCCCGAGCGACGCTGACCGGCGGCGCCATTGTGCTCGCCGCGTTGATCGCGAACGAGCTAGCCACCTTTCGACGAGCGACTGTCGCGCCTTGAGGTCGGCGCCGTAGATGCTCCATATGGTGGGTGGTTTGCAAGCCGTGGGGCATGCGGCTCGCTCCTGAATGCGCTACAATAGCGCTCAAGCTTTCTGTTACGCACATATCCGGTTAGCGTCTCAGTCGTTTAAGCGGTCCACCCTGGACCGCTCAATAACAAGCTAAATCGCATCTGCCTGAACCGGTCGAAGGCTCCCGCCTTCCCAGGCCGAGTGCAGGAGAAAACCATCAGTACGTCGTTCGATACGCTTGGGCTCAAGCCCGAGCTGCTCCGCGCAGTCGCGGAACAGGGCTATACCGAGGCCACCCCCATCCAGGCGCAAGCCATCCCGGTCGTTCTCGCAGGCAAGGACCTGCTTGGCGCAGCGCAGACCGGCACCGGCAAGACCGCCGGCTTCACGCTCCCGCTTCTTCAGATCCTCAGCGGCAAGGCCAACGCCAGCCATTCGCCCGCCCGCCACCCGATTCGCGCGCTGGTGATCACGCCGACGCGCGAGCTGTGCGCGCAGGTCGAAGACAGCGTGCGCACCTACGGCAAATACATTCCGACGCTGAAGTCGATTACCGTCTATGGCGGCGTCAACATCAATCCGCAGATCGACCAGCTCCGCCGCGGCGTCGATATCCTCGTCGCCACCCCGGGCCGGCTGCTCGACCATGTGCAGCAAAAGACGGTTGATCTGCGCCAGGTCGAGATCCTGGTGCTCGATGAAGCCGACCGCATGCTCGACATGGGCTTCATTCACGACATTCGCAAGATCCTCGCGCTGCTGCCGCAGAGGCGGCAAAACCTGCTCTTCTCGGCGACCTTCCCCGAAGAGATCCGCAAGCTTGCATCGGCCTTCATGCGCGATCCGGTCACGATCGAGGTGGCGCGACGCAATACGCCCGCCGAGCTCGTCTCGCAGGTGGCGCACCCGGTCGATACCACGCGCAAGCGCGAGCTCCTCGCGCATCTCGTCAAGACCAACGATTGGAAGCAGGTGCTGGTGTTCTGCAAAACCAAGCACGGTGCAAATCGCCTGGCGCAACAGCTCTCACGCGAGGGCGTGCAGGCCGACGCCATCCACGGCAACAAGAGCCAGAACGCGCGCGAACGCGCGCTCGACGAATTCAAGGAAGGCAAGGTTCGCGTGCTGGTCGCGACCGACATCGCCGCGCGCGGCCTCGACATCGAGGCGCTGCCGCACGTCGTCAACTACGACCTGCCCCACGTCGCCGAGGACTACGTGCACCGCATCGGCCGCACCGGCCGCGCAGGTGCCGAAGGCGAGGCGGTTTCGTTAGTGAGTGCTGAAGAGCGCTCGCTCATGGCCGCGATCGAGCGGCTGATGAACCGCAAGGTGGAAAGCCGCACCATCGCGGGCTTCGAGCCGGGCAGCGCGAGCAACCGTCCGGAAGGACAGCGCTCTTCGCAGGAGCCGGGACGGCAGCGGCCGCGGCATGAGCGGCGGCCGGAGCGCGGTGCGCGACCTTCGCCGGACCGCGGTGCGCGACCTTCGCAGGACCGCGGCGCTCGACCCTCGCAGGACCGTGGTGCGCGACCGTCATCGGACCGCGGCGGGCGACCGTCGCAAAACCGACCGGCGCGGCCGTGGGAAGACCGCTCCGCGTCACGCCAGCGCAGCGAGCGAGTCCGTCCCGAGCGCCAGCGGCGTCATGCGACGGCGGCTCCCGTCAACCCCGAATACCAGGCGCAGGTCGAGGAAGCGCGCCGCCGCATGCGGGAGGAAGGCGAGCAGCCGGCGCCGCGTTCGCACGGCACGCCGCGCCGGCCTCAGGCGCTCCCGGCACTCTTTGCGCGCAAGACCGACACTCCCGAGACCGAGTAAGCGGGTAACGGCCCCCGGATCCGCAATTCGGCACGGGGATTGCTCGCTTCCTTCGCATACCCGACAAGGAGGCGTGCATGAGACAGCGATTCAACGACCTGGCGGATCAGGCGAACGAGGGCTACAACGTGGCGCGTGATGAAGCGACGCGTGGCATGAGAAGCGCTTACAACAGGGCGCGGGAATATCCGGGAACGATCGCGGCGCTTATCGTCGGCGTCGGCGTCACGGCCTTCCTGCTCTGGGCAACGCGCCGCGCCGGCGGCTGGCGCAACCTCCAGTCGACCGCCATCGACTACGCGCGCGACGGCTACGATCGCGCCCGCGAGGGCTACAACTACGCCCGCGACGCGGTGCGCGACCGCGCCTCCCGCCTCAAGGGGCAGGCGCAGGAGTACTCGGAGTAATTTCCGCGAGCATCGCGCTCGAGAGGAGCGCGTAGGCCGCCCGCCAGGCGGCCTTGACTTCCGCGGTAAAGACGTCGAAGAGCGCGTGCTCGAGCGCAAAGAGCAGCGCATCCTCGACCGTCACGAAGTGCCGCGGTTCCACCCCGTACGAAGCGTGGCGCTTGCCGAGCTGGCGTAGCGCCACGCTTATCTTTTCCGGCCGGGCGATGTTCGCGGCCGCGACGCTCAGCATCGCGTTGAGATTGCGGCCCTGCTCGACCAGGTCATCGCGGAATAGACCTCGCAGCGTTGGATCAAGCGCGAAGAGCCGGCCGTAGAAAAGCTCGGCAAAGGTGGCGCCGACCGGCAGGACCGCTCGCCAGGTGGCGTGAACGAGATCGGTTTGCTCGCCCGTGAGCGCGCCAACGCCATCCATCGCCTTTACAACTTGCACGGGCCGCGGTTCGCAAGTCGCATGCCACGCGTTTTGGCTGCGTAATTGCGCTTTTCGGCGCGAAGCGGCACCGTCATAGGGCAGGCGAGCACTCGCGTGCACCTAAAATAAGGCGCATGCGCGAACCCCAACCGAAAACGATTCATCTCAAGGATTACACGCCGCCCGCGTTCCGCGTCGACACGGTGGAGCTCGATGTCGATATTCGCGAGGAGCACGCGATCGTGCGCTCGCGCCTCGGCATCCGGCGCGTGTCCGCGGCGACGCCGCTCATCCTCGATGGCGAGGAGCTCGCCCTCGTGTCGGTGACCATAGATGACGGGCCGGCTCGGTTCGAAGCGACGCCGGAACTTTTGACGCTTTACGAGGTGCCCGAGCGCTTCACCCTCGAAACGGTGAGTCGCATCGTGCCTCAGAAGAACACGAAGCTCGAAGGCCTTTACGCCACGAAAACGGGCTTCGTCACGCAATGCGAGGCGGAGGGATTTCGTCGCATCACCTGGTTCATCGACCGCCCCGACGTGACGGCCCGCTACACGACGACCATTCACGCCGACGCGAAGCGCTACCCGGTGCTTCTATCCAATGGAAACCTGGTCGGCTCGGGCACAGAGGCAAACGGCCGACACTGGGCGCGCTTCCACGATCCGTTTCCGAAGCCCTCGTACCTTTTTGCGATGGTCGCGGCCAACCTCGAGCACCTGCATGACACAATCGCCACGCGCTCGGGGAAGAAGAAGGACCTCTATCTCTACGTCGAGCCCGGCAAGCTCGATCAGGCCGCCTGGGCGATGGACTGCCTGAAGCGCGCGATCCGCTGGGATGAGACGCGCTTTGGCCTCGAGCTCGATCTCGACCAGTACCGTATCGTCGCGGTGGGCGACTTCAACTCGGGCGCGATGGAGAACAAGGGTCTCAATATTTTCAACACGAAATATGTGCTGGCGCGCGCCGACACGGCGACCGATGTGGATTACCTGAACATCGATCGCGTGGTCGCGCACGAGTATTTCCACAACTGGACCGGAAATCGCGTTACCTGCCGCGATTGGTTCCAGCTGTCGCTGAAAGAAGGCCTGACCGTCTTCCGCGACCAGGAGTACGGCGCGGACACTTACTCGCGCGCGATGACCCGCATCCAGGAAGTACGCGCGCTGCGCTCGTCGCAGTTTCCCGAAGACGCGGGGCCGATGAAGCATCCGGTGCGGCCGCAATCGTACATGGAGATCCGCAACTTCTACACCATGACCGTGTACGAAAAAGGCGCGGAAGTGGTGCGCATGCAGCACACGCTCCTCGGCGAAGACAAGTTCCAGGCGGGCATGCGGCTCTACTTCGAGCGCCACGACGGCCAAGCCGTCACCTGCGACGACTTCGTGCAGGCGATGCACGACGCCTCGGGCGTCGATCTCACGCAGTTCAGGCGCTGGTACGACGTTGCGGGCACGCCCGTGCTCGACTGCGCCGGCGCATACGAGGACGGCACGTTCACGCTTACCGTCAAACAGTCGATGAACCCGCCCTTTCACATC
>JBHELS010000273.1:0-6203 GCA_046263015.1 Burkholderiales bacterium
GCGCGAGCGGCGATGAGCGCGTTCCTCCAGAAGCGAAAATAGCCGCGCATCTTGCGAACGCTCCTCGTCCTCCTCGCCGCATCGATGCCCGCGCATGCCGACCTTTACCGCTGGGTCGATCCGGTGAGCGGTTCGGTCAACCTCTCGAATGTGCCGCCGGCGGACCCGCGCATCAGGGCCGAGATCGTCCCTTACACCGGTGCGGCGGCGCCCAAGTCCGCAATGCCAGCGGCCGGCGTCGCAGCGCTCGAAGCGCAATTCAACGCGCTCTATGCGCAGCTCGCGACCGTGCCGCCCCAGAGCTACCGCAACGCCCCGGCCGAGCTGCGCGAGCAGATGCGCGCGTACGAAGCGCTGCGCCGCGACCTCGACCGAGCGGACCCGGCGGGTGCGCCGCGGCGCGCCGCGGCATCGCTCGCTCTCGCGCAGCGCGTACAGCAAGGCCTCGCCGGCACCAAATGACGGCGAAGCGCACGAGCATTCGCGAGCTCGCGAGCCGTGTCGGCGAGGAAGTCGGCGTCTCGCCATGGATCGAGATATCGCAGGAGCGCATCGACACGTTCGCGAAGGCGATCGACGACTATCAGTGGATCCATGTCGATCGCGAGCGCGCGAAGCGCTCGCCTTTCGGCGGCACGATCGCGCACGGCTTTCTCACGCTGTCGCTCCTTTCGCACCTGTCGGAAGCGACCTTTTCGTTCAGCGACCGGCGCATGGGCGTCAACTATGGGCTGAACCGCGTGCGCTTCACCTCGCCGGTGCCGGTTGGCTCGCGCGTGCGCGCACGCTTCACGCTGCAGAAGATTGAGCCGATCGAGGAGAACGGCGTGCAGGTGACATGGACCGCGCTCATCGAGCGCGAAGGCGCCACCAAGCCCGCGCTCGTCGCCGAGTGGATCGGGCGCCACTACTACTGAGGTTTTCATGAGCCAACGCTGGAAGCAACGCCCGCCGGGATCGAACTGGGGCGAATTCGGTCCCGACGATCAGCGCGGGCGCATGAACTGGGTGACGCGCGAGAAGGTGATGCAAGGCATCGCCGAAGTGAAGGAAGGCATCACCTTCTGCTGCTCACTGCCGCTCGACTATCCCGGCGGTCAGGTGCTGAACCCGCGGCGGGCGCCGCCACGCCTCGCCGCCACCTCGCGGGACGGCAAACAGTTCTTCTGCCGGCCGCTCATCGAATACAACGAAAACATGACCGATGTCATCTGCGACGACCAGGTGCTGATGGCGCTGCAGTACTCGACGCAATGGGATTCGTTCGCCCATGTCGGGAGCCGCTTCGATGCCGACGGCGATGGCAAGCCGGAGCTCGTCTTCTACAACGGTTTTCGCGCGGGCGAGCACATCGTGCCAGCGCCCGACAAGAAAACCGAGGGCTGGGAGCGCTACGAAGGGAGCGAAGCGAAAGCGCTCGGCATCCAGAACCTGGCTGAGCATGGCGCTCAGGGGCGCGGCGTGCTCATCGACCTGCATCACCATTTCGGCCGCAAGCGCCACGCGGTCGGCTACGACGAGCTGATGCGCATTCTCGACGAAGACCAAGTGCGGGTCGAGCGCGGCGACATGGTTTGCATCTACACCGGCTTTGCCGACGTACTGCTCGAGATGCGCAAGCAACCGGACCCGAAGCTCGTTAACGAGACCTGCACGGGCTTCGACGGCCGGGACGAGAAGCTCCTCCAGTGGATCAGCGACTCGGGGCTTGCATGCCTGCTCGCCGACAATTACGCGGTCGAGCTCATCAAGACTGCGCTCACCGATCCGCTGCCGCGCAAAGAGCCCTGGCTGCCGCTGCACGAGCATTGTCTCTTCAAGAACGGCATTCACTTGGGCGAGATGTTCTATTTCACCGAGTTGGCGCGCTGGCTGCGCGAGCATGGCCGCAATCGCTTCCTTTTCACCGCGCCGCCGCTTCGCTTGCCCGGTGCGGTCGGTTCACCGGCGACACCGATAGCGACGGTATGAAGGTCGCGATCGTCACCGGCGCCTCCTCGGGGATCGGCGCCGCCACGGCGCGCGAGCTCGCCCGGCGCGGCTGGCGCGTGGCGATCAACTATGCGAGCAACACCGCCGCGGCCGAGAAAGTTGCCACCGATTGCGGCGAAGCGATGGCCGTGCAGGCCGACGTGTCGCGCGATGCCGATTGTCGGCGGCTTGCCGATACGGTGCGCGCGAGATGGGGCACGATCGATGCGCTCGTCAACAATGCCGGAACCACCAAGGTGGTGCCGCACGACGATCTAGAGGGCTTGGCGGGCGAAGATTTTCAGCGCATTTTTGCGCTGAACGTGATCGCGCCCTTCCAGATGGTGCGGGCCTGTCGCGCGGCTCTCAAGGATGCGCGCGGCGCGGTGGTGAATGTCTCCTCGGTTGCTTCGCGCCTGGGTACCGGCTCGTCGGTCGCGTATGCCGCCTCCAAGGCGGCGCTCGAGACGATGACTTTTTCGCTCGCGCGATCGCTCGCGCCGGAGGTGCGCGTGAACGCCGTGGCGCCCGGCCACACCAACACGCCGTGGCACCCGAGTGTGCGCGGGCCGGAGCGCGCGGCCGAAATCGAGCGCCGATACGCCTCGATCGCGCCGCTCAAGGCGGTAAGCGAGGCAGAGGACGTCGCAGAGGCGATCGTCTGGCTCATCACCGGCGCGCGGCGGGTCACCGGCGAGGTGATCTACGTCGACGGCGGCATGCACATCGCCGCGCCGCGTTGAATCAGTACGACTACATCATCGTCGGCGCGGGCTCGGCCGGCTGCGTGCTCGCGCACCGCCTGACGGAGGATCCGCGCACGCAGGTTCTTTTGATCGAGGCCGGCCCGCGCGACTCGCATTTGTGGATTCACGTGCCGCTCGGCTACGGCAAGCTCTTCACCCGCACCGACGTGAACTGGGGCTATCAGTCCGAGCCCGAGCCGGCGCTCGGCGATCGGCGAATTTTCACGCCGCGCGGCAAGGTGCTTGGCGGCTCGTCGTCGATCAATGGTCTTGTCTATATCCGCGGGCAGCCCGAGGACTATGACGGCTGGGGCATTCCCGGCTGGGGCTTTCGCGATTTGCTGCCTTACTTCAAAAAGTCCGAGAACCAGGCGCGCGGCGCGGACGAGTGGCATGGGACGGGCGGGCTGCTCGAGGTGGGCGACCTCGAGCCACACGAGCTCTGCGACGCTTTCATCGCCTCGGCCGAAGCGCTCGGCATTCCGCGCAATGCGGATTTCAACGGCGCGCGGCAGGAAGGAACGGGTTATTACCAGGCGACCGTCTGCCGGGGCCGGCGCTGCAGCGCCGCCACCGGGTATCTGCGCGCGGCCGAGAAGCGCCCGAACCTGCGCGTGCTCGTGAATACGCTCGTCACCGGCATCAGCTTCGAGGGGCGTCGCGCGACCGGCGTGCGCAGCGCGGGGGAAACGTTCGGCGCGCGCCGGGAGGTGATACTCGCCGGCGGCGCCTTCAACTCGCCGCAGCTCCTGCAGCTTTCAGGCATCGGCCCGCGCGCGGTCCTCGAGCGGCTCGGCATAACGCCCGTTGCCGATTTACCGGTCGGCGAAGGCTTGCAGGACCACCTTTACGCACGCACCTTCTGGCGGTCCTCCAAGCGCCTCACGCTGAATGACGACATGGCGTCGCTCTTCGGCCGCGGGCGGATCGGCCTGCAGTACCTCATTGGCCGACGCGGGCCGCTCACCATCGCCGCGGGCTACGCGGCCGCATTCATCCGCACGCGTCCCGAGCTCGAGCGCCCGGACGCGCAGATCTATTTCATCAACTTCTCAACCGCCAAGCGCGGCGGCGTACTGCATCCCTTCTCCGCTTTCACCTGTTCGGTGTCGCAGCTCCAGGTCGAATCGCGCGGCAGCGTCACCATCCGCTCGCGCGATCCGGGCGAGCCGCCGGCGATCCGCTACAACTATCTCGCAGCCGAGTGGGATCGGCGCGTGATGGTGGACGGCCTGAAGTTCGTGCGCCGCATCGTCAACACGCGACCGCTACGCGACTATGTGACCGCAGAAGAGTTGCCCGGAGAAAAAGTTAAGAGCGACGCGGATTGGCTCGCCTTCGTGCGGGAATACGGCGAGACGGTGTTCCATCCGACGTCGACCTGCAGCATCCGCAAGGTGGTCGACGAGCGGCTGCGTGTCTTCGGCATCGGCGCCCTGCGGGTGATCGACGCGTCGGTGATGCCCGCGGTGCCGTCGGGGAATATCAACGCGGCGGTAATCGCGGTGGCTGAAAAAGGCGCCGACTTGGTGAGGCAGGACGCGTCCCTATAATCGTTCGATGTGGGAAGGGGTGGCTCTCGTCTTGATCGTCGGCGCGGCGCTGCTCTGGGCCGACAGTCTGAAGGCGCGAGAGCGCGCGGTGAGAGCCGGGCGGTCGGCGTGCGAGCGCTACGAGCTGCAATTCCTCGACGAGACAGTGGCCTTCACGCGCCTGCGCCTAGCGCGTGACCAGGAGGGCCAGCTGCGGATCAAGCGCACCTATACGTTCGAGTTCTCCGACACCGGCAATAACCGGCGCCATGGCGCCATCGTCATGCTCGGCGCCGAGGTGGCCGACATGCACCTCGAGCCGTATCGCATGCAATGAGCGACACGTGGCTCACCGGCACGGTGATCGAGAACCGGCACTGGAGCGACACGCTCTTCTCGCTTCGCGTCGAAGCGCCGCGGCTCGATTTCCAGGCCGGACAATTCGTGCGCATCGCGCTGGATATCGGCGGCGAACGCGTCGCCCGTGCCTTTTCGTTCGTCAACCCGCCGCAGGATCCGGTGCTCGAGTTCTACGGCGTGATCGTCCCCGAGGGGCCGCTCTCGCCGCGGCTCGCAAAGCTAAACACCGGGGATGCGCTCTACATTGCGCGTAATCCGGCGGGATTCCTTGTGCTTTCGGAGGTGCCGGACGTGGAGACGCTCTGGCTCATCTCGACCGGTACGGGACTCGCGCCCTTTCTATCGATCCTGCGGACCGAGACGCCCTGGCGGCGTTTTCGCAACGTTGTCCTCGTGCACGCCGTGCGCTACGCGCGCGAGCTCGCGTATCGCGAAATGATCGGAGAGACGAGCGCCCGCTATGTGACGTTCGTCAGCCGCGAAAGCACGCCGGGATCGCTTGCCGGCCGGATTCCCGCAGCAATTGCCGACGGACGGCTGGAGAGCGCGGCCGGGGTGACGCTTTCGCCGGAAAGGTCGCATGTGATGCTCTGCGGCAACCCGCAGATGTTGAAAGACGCGAGCGCCGCGCTCGTCGCGCGAGGCATGCGCAAGCACCGCCGTCGGGCGCCGGGCCATATCACGGTCGAAAGCTTCTGGTAAGGGGCCTTTGCACATTCTTGCTCGCGCTCGTCTGCACGAGCTGCAGCACCGTTCGCCTCGTCTACGACAACGCCGACGTCTATCTCGCGTGGCGCGCGCAGCATTATCTCGATCTGGACGAAGCGATGGCGGAGGAGCTCGACGGCCGCATCGCTTCCTTCATTGCCTGGCACCGCGCGCAGGCGCTGCCGAAATATGCCCAGCTCGCCGACGATGCCAGGCGCCGTTTGCAGCGCGGACTGCAACCGGGCGACCTTGTTTGGGGTTACGATGCCGCAATCGCGCAGGCACGGGAGGGCTTGCGCCAAGCCGCAGAAAGAATCGCGCCGCTCCTCGATCGACTGACGCCACAGCAGATGGCGCACCTGGAGCGGCGGCTGGCGGAAGACAACCGCCGCTTCGCGCGCGAGAACCTGCGCGGCAGCGAGCGCGAGCGCCGCCGCCGGCGTACCGAGCGCAACGTCGAGCGACTGGAGGACTGGTTGGGGAGACTGTCCCGAGCGCAGGTTGAACGCGTAGCGCAATACTCGGAGCGCGCGCCGATGCTCGATGAGCTGCGCGATCGCGATCACAAGCGCCTGCAGGCGCAGATGCTCGCCATCCTGCGCGCGAGGCAAGCCCAACGACGTCTGGGCGAGTTCCTCGTCAATTTCGATCGCGGCCGCGAGCCGGCCTATGCCGCCGCCGTCGAGGCGGCGCGCAAGGAATACGGCGCCATGATCCTCGATATCGACCGCAGCCTGACGCGCGAGCAGCGCGCGCGCGCTGCGCACGATCTCGCCCGGTACGCGCAGGAATTCCGCGCGCTCGCCGGGGCCGCGCGATGAGCGAGCCGGCAGCGCGCCGCGACATCGCCGAGGCCGCCGCCGCCCTGCGGGCGGAGCCCGCGCTG
>JBHELS010000274.1:0-6296 GCA_046263015.1 Burkholderiales bacterium
CGCGCGACTTCGAAGCCGCCACGGCAAGCGAGCTTCGCATCGAGGCGCGCCATACGCGGCTGCTCGTCGCCACCGACGGCGAAGTGGCGCCGCTCGATCTGCCGCTTCGCTACGGCATCCGGCCGCGGGCGTTGCGCGTGATGACGCCGTGAGGACGCTCGTGCACCTCTCGGATCTGCACTTCGGGCGCGTCGACCCGCCGCTTCTCGTGCCGCTCGCGCGCGCGGTGCGCGAGGCCAGGCCGCACGTCGTCGTGGTCTCGGGCGACCTCACGCAGCGCGCGAAATCGGCGGAGTTTCGCGACGCCCGGCGCTTCCTCGATACGCTGCCCGAGCCGCTCATCGTGGTGCCGGGCAACCATGACGTGCCGCTCTACAACCTGGTGCAACGCTTCCTGCAGCCGCTCGCGAAATATCGCCGTTATATAAGCCGCGATGTCGAGCCCGCTTTCGTCGACGATGAGATCGCCGTGGTCGGCGTAAACACCGCGCGCTCGGCGAGCTTCAAGGGCGGGCGCATCAATAAGGCGCAGATCGCGCGCGTACGCGAGCGCCTGGCCGGCCTCGATCGCCGCATCACCAAGATCGTGGTGACGCACCACCCCTTCGATCTCTCGTCCGAGCACGATGTGCGCGCGATCGTCGGTCGTGCGCACCTTGCCATGCAGGCGTTCGCCGCGTGCGGCGCCGACATCCTGCTCGCGGGCCACTTGCACACCAGCCGCATCGGCGACACCGCCGCTCGCTACCCGATCGAGCGCTTCGCGGCGCTTGTGGTGCAGGCCGGCACCGCGACCTCGGTTCGCGCGCGCGGCGAAGCGAACAGCTTCAACGTGCTAAGGCTCGAGCCGCACGCAGCGACGATCGAGCGCTTCGCCTGGAACGGCGCCGACTTCACGCGCACAGCCGCAGATACGTTCGAGCGCGCGGGCGACGGCTGGCGGCGTAGACTTTCGCCATGACACGACCGCCTTTTCATGCCGATCAGGTCGGCAGCCTCCTGCGCCCGAGCGAGCTTCGCGAAGCGCGAGCAAAAGCGAAATCGGGCGCGCTACCCGCGGCCGAGCTGCGCGCGGTCGAGGACCGCGCCATCGCGCGCGCCGTGAAGCGGCAGGAGGAGGTCGGCCTTCAGTCGATCAGCGACGGGGAATTCCGGCGCGATTTTTGGCACCTCGACTTTTTGAAGCAGCTCGACGGTATCGCGCTCGTCAAAGCGACCGGGCACACCTTCAACGCCGAGGATGTGCCGCCGATGGCGAGCGTCGCGGGCAAGGTCAGCTGCTCGCGCCCGATCATGGTCGATCACTTCACTTATTTGAAATCACTCACGCGTCGCACGCCGAAATTCACCGTGCCCTCGCCGGGCACGGCTCACATGCGCGGCGGCCGGAACGCGATCTCCCGATCGGTCTATCCGGACCTCGAAGACTTCTGGTCCGACATCAGTGCCGCCTATCGCCAAGCAATTCGCCATCTTTACGACGCAGGCTGTCGTTATCTGCAGCTCGACGACGTCGGCTTCTCCTACCTTTGCGACGACAAGGTGCGCGAGAACTTCCGCAGGAACGGCGACGATCCCCAGACCCTGGCGCCGGTGTACGCGCGTGCCATCAGCGAGGCGCTTCGCGGCCGGCCGGCCGATCTCGCGGTGACGATGCATACCTGCCGCGGCAATTTCAGGAGCACCTGGTTCGCCGCCGGCGGCTACCAGGAGGACGTCGTCGCGGCCATGTTCACCGCGGAAGTCGACGGCTTCTTCATGGAGTACGACAGCGAGCGCGCCGGCGGCTTCGAGCCGCTCAAGCAGCTACCGAAGGGGAAGAAGGTGGTGCTCGGCCTCGTCACCACCAAGTCGGGCGCGCTCGAATCGAAGGAGGCACTCAAGCGCCGCATCGACGAGGCGGCGAAATTCGTGCCGCTCGAGAACCTCTGCCTTTCGCCACAATGCGGCTTTGCGAGCACGCACCACGGTAATCTCCTCAACGAAGACGAGCAGTGGGCCAAGCTCTCGCGCATAGTCGAAGTGGCGCAGGAGGTATGGGCCTGAAGCGGTAGTGACCGGAACCCGCGTCGCAGGCACGCTGTCCATGCCGGATGGCACGCACGGAACTACCGCAGGAATGGAAGGACTGGGTCGCGCACAACGTCGCGCGCGGCTGCTCGGTCGCCGACATGTTCAATACGCTCGTGAAGGAAGGTTTCACGGCCGAGGTGGCCGAGCGCGAGCTCAACATCCGGCGCGTCGGGCTGAAGCGTTTCCCCTCCGAGCGGCTCGAGCTCTACACCGCCGAGCGCTTCCTCGAGCCCGCGGAGTGCAACGAGCTCGTCGAGATCATCAAGCAGCGCCTGCGGCCTTCGACCATCAGCCATGACGGCACGGCCGACAGCTCCTATCGCACGAGCCGCACCTGCGATCTCGTCGGCGGCGAGCCCGTGGTGCGCATGCTCGATGAGCGCATCTGCGGCGCGATGGGCATGGATCCCTCGCTCGCCGAGGCGAGCCAGGGCCAGTACTACGAAATCGCACAGGAATTCAAGCCGCACACCGATTACTTCGAGCACTACGAGCTCGAGCGGCATTCGACGCCCACCCTCGGGCAGCGTACCTGGACGTTCATGATCTACCTCAACGACGTCGAGGCGGGCGGCGAGACCACCTTCGTGAACGCCGGCCTCTCCATTCCGCCGAAGCAGGGAATGGCCGTCATCTGGAACAACCTGCGCGCGGATGGCAGCGGCAACTACGACACGCTGCATCACGGAACGCCGGTGCGCGCGGGCTACAAGGCGATCATCACGAAGTGGTTCCGGCGGCCGCGCGAGAAGCATGACTGAGTTCGGTGCCTGACCCCGAATTTGCGAGAGGCGATCGAGTGCCTTGAAGCAGCCGAGATTCGCCCTCATCTAAGAACGATAACGAGGAGCGATCATGACCACCCGCACGCTTCACCACCTCATCAAGTCGATGCCCGCTTCCGACGGCGCGGGTGTCAAGTTGCGGCGCAGTCTCGGCCAGTCACCGCATGCGCGGCTCGACCCGTTTCTCATGCTGGATGAGTTTTCGTCCGACGATGCCGCCGATTACATCGCCGGCTTTCCGGCGCATCCGCACCGCGGCTTCGAGACGGTGACCTACATCCTCGATGGCCATATGCTGCACGAGGACCACCTGGGAAATAAGGGCAACCTGAAGCCGGGCGGCGTGCAGTGGATGACGGCGGGGCGCGGGATCATCCATTCGGAGATGCCGCAGCAGGAGCGCGGCCGCATGCGCGGCTTTCAGCTCTGGATCAATCTGCCGGCGACGGACAAGATGAAGCCGGCGAGCTATCGCGATCTGCAGGCGAGCGACATTCCCGAGGTGGCGCTCGCCGGGGGCGGCAAGGTGCGCGTCATCGCCGGCGCCTACGCCGGCACACGGGCGCCGGTCGCGCCCGGCGCGACCGATGCGACCTACCTGGACGTGCATCTCGCCGCCGGTGCGACCTTCAGCCATCCGGTGAAGGATGGCTACAACGCGTTTGCTTACGTCTACGAAGGTGAGCTCGACGGCATTCCGGCGCGAAGCGCAGCGGTCTTTAGCACCGCGGGCGACGTGCAGGTGAAGGCGGGCTCCCAGGGCGCGCGCTTCCTGCTTCTCGCTGGCCGGCCGCTTGCCGAGCCGGTCGTGCAGTACGGTCCGTTCGTCATGAACACGCGCGAAGAGATCGAGCAGGCGATCCGCGACTATCAGAACGGCACACTCGCCGCGGCCTGACGCATAGCCCCCCGGGCGAGCGCCTACCGGCCTATCCCACCGTCCGATTGGCGCAAGCGTCGGATGGCATAGTGCGCGCATGGGACACGAAGGGCCTGCCTTCGCGCTCGTCGAGCGCTCCGAAGAAGCGGCCGACGCGCTGGTACGCCGGCTCCGCCCGGCGCATGAGGGACTAGCCGAGCCGGCGCAGCCGCGCCTAGGCCTGGAGGAGTTGCCGGGCCGCATCGACCGGCTCGCGCCCGGTATGGTGTATGCCATCGTCTGCGCCGAGCAGGCGGTGCGCGTGCCGCTTGCGGCGAACGCGCTCGCGGCCACCTTACGGACCGGAAAGCCGTGCGCGCTCGTGACGCCGGCCGCGCCCAGCATGCTGCTGCGTAAGGCGCGGCTCGCGGGCTTCGCGCTGCACGCGCCGCTCAAGGCAGGCGCGCTCGCTATCTGCCGCGTCGCGCCCGAGGCGCCCAAGCATCTCTTCCGTCTCGGCGCGCAGAGCCTGATTTCGCAGCTCGAGCGCCATATTCCGGCGCGCGAGGCGCTCGTCGTGATCGACGAAGCCGACGCGCTTTTCGTCATGTCGGATCCGGGCGCCGCGGCCGAGGCGGCGGAGCGCTACACCACTTGGGCGGCCTCACGCGATCACACGGTGCTCGCGCTCTTCGCACCCTCGCCTGAGGCGGCGCGCGAGTTCCTGACGCTGAGACGCTTGGGCGAGAACTTCGCGGGCTTCGCCCTCGCGCGCGCCACGGCGGGCGGCGTGCTCTTCGAGGTGCGCCACTGGTTCGCCGCCGAGGGCGCCAACACGCGCGAGGGCTTCCAGCTCCGCCTGCCCGGCGCGCAGCCGCGTCCGCCGGTGAGCGAGGCGCTCTATCGGCTGGACGAGCCGCTCGCGCCCGTCGACAGCGTGATCTGCGTTCGCGGCGCGCTCGCGGCGCCGGTCGCATCGTGGCATGCCTGGGAAGAAGTCGAGTCGATCGCGCACGGGGTGGATGCCGCGCGCCGAAGCGAAGCTGCGACACTTCTACTGCCGTTCGAGCGGCCGAGCGACTATGAGCCGCTTGCGCGCGCCGTGGCCGAAGTGCGCGGCCTCGAGCGCGCAAGCCTGCGGATCGTCGTTCGCGAGCGGGCGCTGCGGCTGCGCAGCGCGCAGCTTCTCGCGCTCATGCGGCTTGGCGCATCGTCGGTGATTCCGGCCGATGTGCCCGACGCCGCGGTAAAGCGCATGACCGATGCCTTGCACGGCACGCGCTTTGCGCGCCCGTACGACCGGGATCTCCGCCAGGTCGAGGCCGAAACGACCGCGCTCCTGCGGCCGCGCAGCTCGACTCGCGGCTCCTTTTTCGAAGCGGTCGAGCGCCTGCTCGCCGCGACCGATGGCTTCGACGTCGAGAGCTGCCTCGTCGGCATCGACAGCACGGTCGCCGAGCCCTGGCGCGTCCTCGCCGCGGCCCGCCGGCAGGCGCGCGAGTTCGTCGCGTTTGTCGACGACAAGCACGCCTGGTTCTTCTGGTACGGCTGCCCTGCAGAGGCGGCGCCGCAGGTCCTGAAGCGCATCCTCGGGGCCTCCGAGGTCGATCTGCAATTGGACGTGTATGGCGAGCCGCACGGCATTCTCGGCGCGCTCGAGCGCCTGCGACGGGGATGACGCGCCTCTGGCGCGCGCTCATTGCGGCGCTCGCCTTGACACCTTGGGCCGCCGGCGCGCAGCCGAAGCCGTCGGCCCCCGAGCTCGAGCCGCCAGCCGCGCCCGCGGGCGTGCTCGATCCGCGCGCGCCGGTGAAACCGATGGACCAGGCGCTCGATGAGTTGAAAGCCGACCGCCTGGCCGGTCCCGCGCTCGAGGCCTATGAAGCGGGCAACTATTACCGAGCCGCCCGCCTCGGGCGCGCTGCGCTCGAGGGCGAAGCGGCGGCCTCCTCGGCGCTGCGCTACGCGGTGGCGAACAGCCTCGCCTGGACCGGGCACTACGACGAGGCACTCGAAGACTACCGGGCGCTGTTCGGCACGCGTTACGAGGCGCGCGCGCGCGCCGGCATGGCGAGCGTCCTCCTCTGGCAGGGACGGCCCGATCTCGCTGAGCGCGGTTTTCGCGAAGCGCTCGCGCTCGATCCGGCGACCGAGGATGCGACCAAGGGGCTCGAATTCACCGCGCGCGAGCTGCGGCCGTCGGCAACCCTGCGCCTTTCGCGCACCGCCGACAACCAGGGATTCACCCGTGACGAGACCTGGCTCAGCTTCCGGCGCTGGAACGACGAGCGCAGCCGCCGCTACGAGCTCGCGGTCCTCGAGGAGGACAACCGCTCGGCCTCCTTCAGCGCGAAGCGCGGGGCGCTGCAAGGCTCGGCCTGGTTCGTCGACAAGCGGTTCGCACCGCGGGTCGAGGCGACCCTCTACGACGACAAGCTCTTCGGCACGCTGCAGCTCGAGCCGGTGCGCGATCACGTGCGCCTGCGCGCCGGGCGCGTCAACTGGGCGCGGCTTGCCTTCAGCGCGGGCGCGCTCGCCGACCGCCTCACCGCTAACACGCTCGGGCTTAGCGCCGAGGG
>JBHELS010000275.1:0-6120 GCA_046263015.1 Burkholderiales bacterium
CTTTGCGATAGCCGGGCGCTGCGCGCCCGGGCAAACTCTTCTGCGAGCGGAAACAAAAAGAGGGCACGCCCGCTAGGCGTGCCCTCCGGTACTACCTGCTGCTTGGCGATCAGACGGCGACTACACTTAGTTTGGCACTACCGTGGACCGGCGCCTGCGCTTGTCGGTCTCTCGGATGGCGCTGATAACAGCGTGACTGCCGCTCATCAGATCTGTGTAGGCGGCAACCTACACAGGTCAGCATCATGCGACGAACGATGCGGTAGCGCTATGCGCTACCCCGCCCGAGCCATAGTCCGTCCGGACTAGCAAGACACGCGCGAGCAACCTCTGCTAGCGTTTCTGGCCTACGGATACATCATGAACAAAAACCGGCTCGCGCTTTTCGCCCTCCTTCTCGCCCCTGCTGCGGCGCTCGCGCAGGCGGTGTTTCCGCCACCGGCCCCGGCCCAAATCAGCGGACTGTATGTGGGCGCGAGCTTCGGCGTGGCGTACAACAGATCGGGCTGCGTCGGGTCTATCGGCGGCGGTGGACGAAGCTGCGATTCAAAGGACCCTTCTTTCTCCGTATTCGCCGGCTACCAAGCGAATAGTAATTTTGCCGGTGAAGTCTCCTTTCGCGACCTCGGCAAGACGATCTCCAGCGGCTTCGGCTCGATCGTCAGTTTTCATACCCAGGCGGTGGACGCGAGTTTGCTCGGGCGCCTGGAGATCATGGACCGTCTCTTTGCCCATGCCCGCGTCGGCGTGTACGGCGCTCGGCAAGAGGATCCGGCCGGCAATTTGGCCGCGCAGACGAGCTATGGCCTCACCTATGGCTTGGGCGCGCAATGGGAGCTGCTCCGGAATTGGGCGGTACGCGGCGATTGGCAGCGTTATCGCAATGTCGGCAGAACGCTCGACTACGGCTCGAGCACTTACGACGTCCTGAGCGTGGGCGCCCTTTTCCGCTTCCGCTAGGGACCGCTACTCGGCCTTGGCGCCCGTCTCGCGCACGACCTTCGCCCACTTCGCCACCTCGGATTTGACGTACTCGGCCGTCGGCGCGAGCGGCGCGGCCGTGGCCTCGAAGGCGAGCGCGTCGAGGCGCGAACGGACATCCGCGGCCGCCACCGCCTTCAGCACCGCATCGTTCAGCTTGTGCACGATCTCGCGCGGCGTGCCCGCGGGCGCAAAGACGCCCACCCAGGTGTAATCCTCCATGCCGCGATAGCCGAGCTCGTTCAGCGTCGGCACGTCGGGCAGCTGCGGCAGGCGCTTGGCCGAGGAGACGGCGAGCGCGCGGAACTTGCCGGCTTTGATGTTGGACATCGGCGCCGAGCCGGCCATGCAGCCGATCGGCGGCTCGCCGGCGAGTAGACCCGCGACGGCGGGTCCCGCGCCTTTGAACGGGATGTGAGTCACGTCGGCCTTCCAGCGCACGTGAAAAAGGTTCTCGGCGGTGAGATGCGGCGTCGTTCCTGCGCCGGGCGAGGCAAAGGCAAGTTTGCCCTTTTGCATCGCCTCCTTGAGATCTTCCAGCGTGTGCGCGGGGAAGCCCGCATTCACGAGAATCAGGTTCGCCTGCTGTGCGACGACTGCGATCGCCACCAGGTCCTTCATCGGGTCGTAGCCCGCATTCGTGAAGAGCGACGGATTGACCGCGTACGCCGACGAGTGCGAAAGGATCGTGTAGCCGTCGGGCGCCGACTTCGCCACTTCGGCGGTGGCAAGGTTGCCGCTCGCGCCGACCTTGTTCTCGACCACGACCGGCTGCCCGAGCGTTTCGCTCACCTTCGGCGCGATCAGGCGGGCGATGATGTCCACCGGCCCGCCGGGTGGGAAAGCGACCAGCATGCGAATGGGCTTCGTCGGGTAAGTTTGCGCGGCTGCCGCCGCCGACAAAATGGCGAACAGCGTGGCGAGCAGCGCGCCCAGGAAGGTTCGTATCACGGTGCCTCCTCTCACGATGAAACGGCGACCGGCGCGATCGCCTCGATATCGGTAACCACATCGATGAGCGCGGGCCGCTCGGCCGTCAGCGCTTCGCGCAGCGCCCCGGCGAAATCGGCGGGCCGCTCGACCCGAATGCCAAGCGCGCCGATGTCATTTGCCAGGCGCGCAAAATCCACCATTCGGTAGGTCCAGAGCTCGCGCGCTTTCGGCGTCTGCGTGCCGCCATAAGCGCGATCGAAGCCGCGCTTCGACTGATTGCCGCTCGCGTTGTTGTTCACCACCGTCACGGCGCGGATATTCCAGCGCACCGCGGTCTCGAGCTCGCCGATGTGATACCAGAGCCCGGCATCGCCGGTGAATGTCACCACCGGCCGCTCGGGCGCGGCGCACTTCGCGCCTAGGCCGGCGGGGAACGCCCAGCCGAGATGACCGGCGCTTCGCACGAAGCTCTGGCGCGCACTGCGCAGGTCGTACATGCCGCCCATCCACATGCCGGCATGACCGGTGTCGGAGAGGACGATCGCATCCTCGGGCACGTGGCGCGAGAGCTCGGCGCAGATGCGCTCGGGCCGGATCGGCACCGCGTCCGATTCGAGCATCGAGCGAAGCTTCGCGCGCCACTCGACGCAGATGCCTCGTACGCGTTCGTTCCATGCCGCGCGGCGCTTCGCCGTGGCGCGGTCGCATTGCGCGAGCACTTGCGCAAGCGCCACCTTGGCGTCGGCGAGCACCGCCGCTTTCAGCGGATAGTTGCGACCGAGGTGCTCGGGGTCGATGTCGATCTGCAGCGCCGGCGTGCCGATCTTCGGCACGTCCCAGACATGCGTGGTCATGCCGCCCGCCGCGGTGCCGATGAAGCAGACGAGGTCGGCGGCGGCCACCACCCGGTTCGCGCTCTCGCGCGAATAGCTGCCGACGACGCCGACCGAAAGGGGGTGCGTGCCGGCAATCGCGTCTTTGCCGTTGAGCGACGTGGCGACCGGAATTTGCAACGCTTCGGCGAGCTGCACGAGCTCGGCGCTCGCGCCCGAGGCGCGCACGCCGCCGCCCGCGACGATCACCGGCTGCGCGGCGTTCTGCAAGAGATCGACGAGCGGCCGCAGCGCTTGCGGATCCGGTAAAGGGCGATACGGCGGCACACGCGCGAATTGCGCTTCGACGAGCGTCTCAAGCTCCGCTTCTTCCTGGTCGATCTGTCCTTCGTTGCCGCGAAACTGCAGATGCACGGGGCCGGGCGCGCCAGACGTGGCGACGCGGAACGCCTGGCGCACCATGTCGGGGAAGCGCTCGACCGCATCGACGGTGGCGTTCCACTTGGTCACCGGCTCGAACGCCGGCAGGTCGTCGATTTCCTGGTACACCTTGCGGAATTTCGTCTTCGGGTCGCGTCCGCCGGTGAAGGCAATCACCGGCGAATGCGCGAGATAGGCATCCCGCAGCCCTGCCGCGAGGTTGAGCGCGCCGACCACCTGCGCCATGCAGATGCCGGGCTTGCCGCTCGCGCGCGCGTAGCCGTCGGCCATGTAGGCGGCGGCCTTTTCGCCGTGGCAATGGATGCGCGCAATGCTCGTGCGCCGCTCCATCTCGGCGAATGTGCGGCGAAGCACCGCGGGCACCATGAAGACATGCGTGACGCCGTAGCCGGCGAGCATGTCCGCCAGGCATTGGGCGCCGGTCATCGTCATTTGATGGCGAGCGGGTTGGTGGGCGAGCCCACGGCGCCGGTAATGGGCAGCGCTGGCGCAACGAAGAGAAAATCGTAGACGCCGTCGGCCGCGCAGTCCTCGGCGAGCTCCTTCACGTAGAAGATCTCGCCCATCGTCATGCCCATCATCGGGATCGTGATCCAGTGCCAGGGCTGGTTGATGCCGGGCTCGGTCTCGTTCGGTCGCACCTCGCAGCCCCAGGTATCGGAGGCGAGCGCCGCGAGCTCGGTGCGCTTGATCCATTCGAGCGTCTCGAAGCCGAAGCCGGGCGCATCGCCGCCGGGATAGCCGTCCCAGCTGCCTGCTTCGAGCTTCGCTTCCATCTGCCCCGTCCGCACGACGACGAAATCGCCGCGGCGCACTTCCACCTTCTGCGCTTTCGCCGTCTTGTCGAGATCGGCGCAGGTGATGGCGTAGCCGTCTTCGAGCGAGCGCTTGCCGAGCGCTCGCGGCACATCGAGGAATACGCCGCGCCCGACCATCTTGTTCTTGGTCTTCTCGATGCCGCACTTCTGCGCGCCATTGGAAGTGACCTCGCGGCAGTCGTAGCCGTTCCACATGTAGTTCTCGTAGAACACGTGCCCGAGGCCGTCCCATTGCGTGCCGCACTGGAGCGGCATCACGACCATGTCGTCCGCGGCGCGGATACCGCGATGATCGAGGACGCCGGAGTACGCGTCGGTGCCGGTACGCAGCATCGTGTGCAGCGGATTGATGCGGCCGAGCGACGGATATTTGCTCTTCGCACCCTGCGGCCCCTGGTTGTCGAAGTTGAGCGCGAGCGACATAACCTTGCCTTTGCGCACGAGGCGCGCCGCGGCGACGATGTCCTCCGCGCGGGTGTAGTTGAGCGTGCCGATCTCGTCCGCTGGCCCCCACTTGCCCCAGTTCTTGTACTTCTCGGCGGCTTCGCGAAGGTCCTGCCGGGTAAGCTTCCGGGTCGTCATGGCGGCGTCCAAAAAAGCGGTGGCGCTAGCGTATCAGGCGGCTGCGCTCGCCGCAGTCGCGGCGGCGCTGTGGTTTCTCATATCGAACACCGCGGCGAATCTCGAGGCGCGGCGCATCGCGAGCGGCTTTTCGTTTCTGCAGCGCGAAGCGGGCTTCGAGATCGGCGAGTCGTTCTTCCTCCGCTATCGGGCCGGCGACACGTACCTGCATGCGCTCGCCGTGGGGCTCATCAATACGCTCACGGTCGCGGCGCTTGGCATCGGCGCGGCGAGCGTACTCGGTACGCTCATTGGCCTCGCGCGACTTGCGAGGAATACGCTCCTGCGTGCGCTCGCGGCCGCGTATGTCGAGTTTCTGCGCAACGTGCCGCTCCTCGTACAGCTCTTCTTCTGGTACGTGATGATCACCGAGGCGCTGCCGCAGCCTCGCCTTGCGCACGAACTGCTGCCCGGCGTCTTCCTCACGAATCGCGGTCTCTTCTTCCCCTTGCCCGGAAGCGTGCCGCATCTATCGGGCTTCAACTTCACAGGTGGCGCGGCGCTCTCGCCGGAATTCGCGGCGCTTCTCATCGGCCTTGTCACCTACACCGCGGCCTTCATCGCCGAAATCGTGCGTGCCGGTGTGCTCGCGATCGAACGCGGGCAGATCGATGCCGCCCACGCACTCGGGCTCACGCCGCGGCAGACGACGCGCGTCGTCGTCTTGCCGCAGGCGCTACGCGTGATCGTGCCGCCGCTCACGAGCCAATATCTCAACCTCAGCAAGAACAGCTCCCTTGCCGTCGCGATCGGCTTCCCCGATCTCGTGTCGATCGCCAACACCACGATCAACCAGACGGGCCAGGCGATCGAAGGTGTCGCCATCATCATGGCGGTCTATCTGACGGTGAGCCTTTCCATCTCGGCGCTCATGAACTGGTACAACGCGCGGATCGCGCTGCGATGAGTCGCGTCGTCACCGTTTTGCTCGGGGCGCTCGTGCTCGCGGCACTCGTGCCGTTCGCGCAATGGGCGCTCATCGATGCGGTGTGGCGCCCCGATGCGAACGCGTGTCGCGCCGCGCACGGGGCGTGCTGGGGCTTCATCGTCGAGAAGCACCGCTTCATCCTCTTCGGCACGTATCCCTACGCCGAGCAGTGGCGCGCCGGCTTTGCGACCGCGCTTCTGCTCTTGCTCTGGGGTGTGAGCGCTGTGCGCGCCTGCTGGCGTCTGTGGCTCGCGGCGCTCTGGGCCGCGGGACTCGTGGCGATCGCCGTCCTCATGTGGGGCGGGGTGCTCGGCCTCGCCTACGTGGAAAACGAGCGCTGGGGCGGGCTCATCCTCACGCTCCTTCTCAGCACCATCGGCCTCGCCGCGGCTTTCCCGCTCTCGATACTGCTCGCGCTCGGGCGGCGCTCCCAGATGCCGGTGATTCGCGCCTTGAGCATCGTCTATATCGAGCTGATTCGCGGCGTGCCGCTCATCTCGCTCCTTTTCATGGCGTCGGTGATGCTGCCGCTTTTTCTGCCGGGCGGCATGACGATCGACAAGCT
>JBHELS010000276.1:0-6127 GCA_046263015.1 Burkholderiales bacterium
GTCCCATTGGGTGCCGACGGCGATCTCCAGCGGACCCATGTCCTGCGTCACGTCGACCCCGCTGACGTTGAAGGCGAGCGAGGTGATGCGATGGTCCTGGTAAGTGACTCGCGGTGAAGGAAAGTCTCGGTGCCATGGCTGGTATTGGGCGCCCTGCACGGGGACGTCGAAGCCGATTTCCACGATCTCGTACTCGGGCCCAAGCACCGCTTCGCACATTGCGCAGAACCAGGGATGGCTGACGAGGTCGACGAATCCGCTGAATGTCTGCGGGTGGGTCTCGACGTACCAACGCCGCGGCCCGCGACCGACCGCCCCGCCCGGGCGCTGGATCTCCTTCCAGAACATATCCATCATCTCTTCGCGAAGCCGCTCGACCCACTCGCGTGGGAAAGCGCCCTTCAGGGCTGTAATGCCATCCTTGTATAGCGCGTCGGTGTACGCGGCGAGCGCTCCCGGGTCGACGACTGGAGCGCGATGAGCTACGGCGGGCGTCATGGGTGAACCTCCTCAAACGGCACGCGCACGCAACGGTTGTGCCAGGTACCCGTAGTCTGGATCGATTGTTGCTCCAGGCTCCCGATGCGCGTCTTCATCCTCGAGAGCGAGCGGCTGCGGGCCCGTATTCTCGACTTCGGCGCCACGCTGATGTCGCTGGAAACGCCCGATCGGCATGGGCGCCTGGGAGATGTGGTGCTCGGTTTCGACGACCCGGAGCGCTATCGCGGGGCGCATCCTCACTTCGGCGGCATCGTCGGGCGCTATGCCAATCGCATCGCGTACGGCCGCTTCGAGCTCGACGGACATCGCTATCAACTTGCCTGCAACGATGGCCCGCACCACCTCCACGGGGGCGTGCGCGGCTTCGACCGCGTGCTATGGCGCGGCGCCCAAGATGGCAACAGCGTCGAGCTCGCCTATCGCTCAGCCGATGGCGAAGAGGGCTATCCGGGCGCGCTCGATGTGAAGGTGCGCTATTCCGTGGACGGCGCGAGCCTACGCATCGACTACTTCGCCGTGACCGATCGACCCACCGTGCTTAACCTCACCAACCATGCCTACTTCAACCTGGCGGCCGGCGGCACGATCCACGGGCACCGCGTCAGGATTGCGGCCAAGCGGTACGTCGCAGTAGACGAAGAGCTGATCCCAACCGGCGAGCTTGCCCGAGTCGCGGGTACCCGTTTCGACTTCAACGCCGCAAAAGCGCTGGATGAGCCGCGCTTTGACCATACGTTCGCGTTGGACGGAGAAGTCGAGGTCACAGAACCAGCAAGCGGCCGCATGCTCCGCATCGCGACCTCGCAGCCGGGCATCCAGTTCTATACCGGCAATTTGCTCGACGGCACCATCACCGGCAAGCGCGGCGCGCGCTATGTCCGACACGCGGGCCTCTGCCTCGAGCCGCAGCACTTCCCGGATTCACCCAACCGGCCGGTGTTTCCTTCCACCGTGCTGCGTCCCGGCGGCGCTTACCACCACTACAGCATCTACACGCTCGCCTAGATCACGCTCCTTACACGTCCGCCGCGCTAACGCGTCACCCGATCAACGAGCAATGCGAGCGCACCGCCCACGAGCTGAAACGCTATGAACGCAGGCACGTTCGCTATGCCGATGCCAGCGAACGTATCGGTGAAGCCCCTGGCGAGCGTGACGGCCGGATTGGCAAACGACGTGGACGAAGTAAACCAGTACGCCGCGGCGATATAGCCGCCCACGGCAAATGGCGCTGACCACTGGTTTTTTCGGGAGAAGGAGAGAACTAGAAAGACGAGGCCGAAGGTCGCGATGAGCTCAGCGAACCATTGGCCCATGCCGGTACGGACTTTGGCGGGCGATTGCAACAATGCCAAGTCGAACATCACGTGAGCGGCCACGACGCCGAGGATGGCGCCAATCACTTGAGCCACCGCGTAGGCACCGACATCGCGCCACGGGAAATCCTTGCGCAATGCCAACGCCAGCGTGACGACCGGGTTGAAGTGCGCGCCCGAGCGATTGGCGAAGGCGACAATCAACGCGATAAGCGCAAAGCCCGTCGCGAGCGAATTGGCGAGGAGCGCTATCGCGCCATTCCCGCCCGCCAACCGCTCGCCCATGATTCCGGAGCCGACCACTGCAGCGAGCAACAAGGCAGTTCCGAGCGCTTCTGCGACCGCCCGCTGCGCTAACCTGCGGTCGTTCACCGCGCTTTCGACTTTCCGATCGCGTTCAACCTGCTCCCTAGGGCATGGCGGTCGAGATGCTCGAGCGGCAAGGCGAGCAAGGCAGCGATCCGACCCGCCAGCTCGCGGAACGTGCGCTGGAAAGCGTTGCGCCGTAGTTCGTCGGAGCCGGCGACCGCCGCCGGATCGGCGACACCCCAATGCGCGGTGATCGGCTTTCCCGGCCAGAGAGGACACGCCTCGCCGGCGGCGTTATCGCAGACTGTGAAGATGAGATCGATCTCGGGCGCGCCGGGCTTCGCGAACTCGTCCCAGCTTTTGGAGCGCAGGCCTTCGGTGTCGATGCGATTTTCCGCCAGCAGCTCGAGGGCCAAAGGGTTGACCATGCCGCCGGGATGACTGCCCGCGCTGTACGCCTTGAAACGACCCCGTCCCGCTGAGTTGAGATATGCCTCGGCGAGGATCGACCTCGCCGAGTTCCCGGTGCAGAGGAAGAGGACGTTGTACGCCCTCATGCCGACGCAGGTGCGCAGCAGGCGGCTTTCTGCGCGCCGCCCTTTGGCCTCGCATCGCCGCCATACATGGGCACGGAGTCGAGTGTATGGAAGGACTCCCAAGCGACGCCTTGCGGATCGATCGTCCAGTACTTGTCGCTCTTCGCGTAACAGCACGATGCCCCCTTTTGCGCCGTCAGCGCGACATCGGCTTGCGCGAGGCGCGATCCGACCTCCTCGAGCTCGCCGTCGCTTTCGGTCTGGATGCCGAGGTGGTCCAGCCCCGCCTTGTTGGCGCGCGTCGAGATGGCGAAGTTGATCCGCGGATCGTCGAGCATCCACTTTGCATAGTCCGGCTTCTCGACGGCGGGACTCGCACCGAACAAGGTCGAATAAAAACGGATGCTCTGCTGCAGGTCATGCACGGCGACGTGCACGTGGAATCGCTTCATGGCTTTTTCCTTTCGCAAGTTGCGGTTTGATTGCCGGAGCACAGCCGCGGCCACCACAGCAGTTCTCCGTGAGGTAGCCGACGAGTGCGTTCATGCTTTCGAAGTCGGCGGCATAGATGACGAAGCGCCCCTGCTGTTCGCTGGTTGCCAAGCCGGCTCTCACAAGATGCGCGAGGTGAAAAGAAAGCGTCGCCGGCGGGATCTCGAGCTCTCCGCCGATCTGCCCGGCGGCAATGCCCTGCGGCCCGGCCTCGACCAAACACCGGTACACCTTCAAGCGCGTCTCTTGCGCGAGCGCGGAGAGGGCTTCGACGGCCTTCGTCATTTCCATATTTCTAGAATGATGGAAATGATGTCCGTTGTCAAGCGCAAACCGACTGGCAGGAAACGCTGGCCCGGCGGCGAAGCGCCGCCTGAGCTACGGGGCTAAGTTAGCTTTCCGTGGCAATGCTTGTATTTCTTGCCCGAGCCGCACGGGCAGGGATCGTTGCGACCCACTTTCTGCGCGTGGCGCACCATCGGCTGTGCTTTCTTCTTGGTTACGGCTTCGGCGAGAGCCACGTCGCCGTTTCCATTGCCACCGTATTCGGGCTCGGGCTCGTCGGCGCCGCCGGACGTGGGATGCAAGGGCTGGATGTTTTCGATGTGCGATTGATCGTCCGGGCGAATGTCGTCCTGCGTGCGGATCTCGACCGCGGTGAGGGTCTTGATCACTTCGAGCTTCACCGCCTCGACCATGGCGCCGAAAAGCTCGAACGCCTCGCGCTTGTATTCCTGCTTCGGGTTCTTCTGCGCGTAGCCGCGGAGATGGATGCCCTGGCGCAGGTGGTCGAGCGCTGCCAGGTGTTCGCGCCAGTGCGCGTCGAGCACTTGCAGCATTTGGTAGCGCTCGAACTGTTTCCATTGATCGCGGGCCCCCTCGGGCACCTTGCCACGATAGGACTCATCCGCCGCGGCGATGATGCGCTCGAGCATGGTTTCCTCGGTGAGCTCGGCGTCCTGATCGAGCCAGGCGCGGATCGGAAGATTGAGGTTGAATTCGCTCTTCAGCGCGCCCTCGAGGCCGGCGATGTCCCACTGCTCTTCGACACTCTCTTCGGGCACGTAGATGCGCAAGAGGTCGGCGAGGACGCCGGCGCGAAGGTCGGCGACGCGCGGCGCGACGTCCTGTGATTCGAGGAGCTCGTTGCGAAGCGCGTAGATGGTCTTCCTCTGATCGTTCGCGACGTCGTCGTACTCGAGGAGCTGCTTCCTGATGTCGAAGTTGCGCGCCTCGACTTTGCGCTGCGCGCTCTCGATCGAGCGCGTCACCATCGGATGCTCGATCGCCTCGCCTTCGGGCATCTTCAGCATCACCATGATGCGGTTGATGCGCTCGCCGGCGAAGATGCGGAGCAGCGGGTCCTCGAGCGACATGTAGAAGCGCGAGCTCCCCGGGTCACCTTGCCGGCCCGAGCGGCCGCGCAGCTGGTTGTCGATGCGCCGCGACTCGTGGCGCTCCGTGCCGATGATGTGCAGGCCGCCCGCCTTCACTACCTGGTCATGCAGCGCCTGCCATTCGCCGCGCAGCTGTTCCACGCGCGAGCGTTTCTCCTCGGCGGCGAGCTTTTCGTCCGCCTCGACGAAGTCGCATTGCTTCTCGACGTTGCCGCCGAGCACGATGTCGGTGCCGCGGCCGGCCATGTTGGTGGCGATGGTGATCATCTTCGGCCGGCCCGCCTGGGCGACGATCTCCGCCTCGCGCGCGTGCTGCTTGGCGTTCAGCACCTGGTGCGCGAGCTTCTCCTTGTTGAGGAGGCTCGAGAGGAGCTCCGAGTTCTCGATCGAGGTCGTGCCGACGAGCACCGGCTGGTCGCGCGTATAGCAGTCGCGGATGTCGTTGATGACGGCGGCGTAGCGCTCCTTCGCCGTGCGATAGACCTGGTCTTCGCGATCGGCGCGGACCATCGGCTTGTGCGTCGGGATGACGACCGTCTCTAGGCCGTAGATCTGCTGGAATTCGTACGCTTCGGTATCCGCCGTCCCGGTCATGCCGGCGAGCTTGCCGTACATGCGGAAGTAGTTCTGGAACGTGATCGAGGCGAGTGTCTGGTTCTCGTTCTGAATCGACGCGTTCTCTTTCGCCTCGACCGCCTGGTGCAGGCCCTCCGACCAGCGCCGACCCACCATCAGGCGGCCGGTGAACTCGTCGACGATGATCACTTCGCCGTTCTGAACGACGTAGTGCTGGTCGCGATGGAAGAGATGATGCGCGCGCAGCGACGCGTACAAGTGATGCATGAGGTTGATGTACGCGGGCTCGTAGAGGCTCGCACCGGCGGGCAGCATGCCGATGCGGGTCAGGATCTCTTCGGCCTTCTCGTGCCCGGCCTCCGAGAGCACGATCTGGTGGTTCTTCTCGTCGACGAAGAAGTCACCGGGCGGCTCGGGATCCTCCGGCTTTTTCTTCTCCTCTTTCTGGCGCGTGAGGAGCGGCGCCACCTGGTTCATCTTCTGGTAGATCTCGGTGCGGTCTTCCGCCTGGCCGGAGATGATGAGCGGGGTGCGCGCTTCGTCGATCAGGATGGAGTCGACCTCGTCGACGATGGCGTAGTTGAGGCCGCGCTGGAAGCGCTCCTCGATGTGCATCGCCATGTTGTCGCGCAGGTAATCGAAGCCGAATTCGTTGTTGGTGCCGTAGGTGATGTCGGCGGCGTACGCCGCGCGCTTGTCTTGCGGATCCATGTGCGGCAGGTTGACGCCGACGCTCAAGCCGAGGAACCGGTAGATCTTGCCCATCCACTCCGCGTCGCGGCGCGCGAGGTAGTCGTTCACCGTGACGATGTGCACGCCCTTGCCGGTGAGCGCATTGAGATACGCGGGCAGCGTCGCGACGAGCGTCTTGCCCTCGCCCGTCTTCATCTCGGCGATCTTGCCGTTGTGAAGCACCATGCCGCCGACGAGCTGCACGTCGAAGTGCCGCATGTGCAACGTGCGCTTGGACGCTTCGCGCACGACGGCGAAGGCTTCGGGC
>JBHELS010000277.1:0-10091 GCA_046263015.1 Burkholderiales bacterium
GGCGAAGCCGGCCGCCGCTCAGGAGAACTCCGCGCCCGCTCAGGAGGCGAAGCCGGCGCCGAAGGCTGCGGCGAAAAAATCGACGAGCGCGGCGCGCCGCCACGAGGATGCGCGCCACTGCCTCGAGAAGCCGAACAACACCGAAATCATTAAGTGCGCAGAAGCGTATCTTTAGCCGGCGGCACGATGCGTGGCAGCCCTTCGGGCGGACGCGGCGCGGCTGACGAAAGATCCATCGGCACGTAGAAGTCGCTTTGCCCGCGACGCACGAGGAGGGCGAGATTGCCGCGGGCGTCCTCCGCCACGAAGCGCGTGAAGTCCTCGATTTTTCGCAGCCGCTGCTCATTCACCGCGTAGACGATGTCGCCGACACGCAATCCGGCGCGCTCGGCGAGCGCTCCCACCTTCACCACCGATAAGCCATAGGGCAGGCCGAGCGCGCGCAGCGCCTCGGTCGGAAGCTCGCGCAGGCTCAAGCCGAGCGCCACCGGACTTTCGATCGTCACCTGGCGCAGCGGCTCCTCGCGGGCATCGCACGCGCCGAGCGCGAGAAGCAGGCCTAGGACGATCGCTCTCATGGCGATGCACTTAGAGCAAAACTCGAACCCGCACGGTCACGGGACCGTCGCTTGCAGCGATCGAGCGCAATCACCTTAAGGAGGTTCCCATGGCAGTTGCGACTCCCTATCACGAGCGGCGCGGCGGCGAGCGCCGGCGCATGGCCTATCCCGCGCTTTTCGGCGCCGAAGGCGTACGCGTCTCCTGGGGCGGAATCTTCGGCGGCGTACTGGTCGCCGTCGGCTTGCTCCTTCTCCTTGCCGCGCTCGGCGTCGCGGTCGGTATTACGGCGATTGACCCGGCAGAGACGCCGCTCGGCTCGCTCGGCACCGGTGCCGGCATATGGGCGGGCGTGTCGCTTCTCTTGGCGCTCTTCGTCGGCGGCCTCGTCTCGACGCGCATCGGCGCCACCTTCGACGGCAGCACCGGCTTTTTTTCCGGCTTCCTGGTGTGGATCGTCTCGCTTCTTCTCGTCGCTTATCTCGCCGCGAGCGGCGTCAGCTCGCTCGCGAGCGGCGCCTTCAGCCTCATGGGCGGGCCGCAGCAGATTGTCGAGCAGGTGGGCGAGAAGGCCCAAGAGATGACCCAAAACCTGCCGGCGTTGCAGCAGAAAGCGCAGGAAGCGAAGCCGCAGGCGAGCCGCGCGGCGTGGATCACCTTCGGTGCCCTGCTGCTTTCGCTGGGCGCAGCCGTGATCGGCGCCATGGCTGGCCGGCGGCGGGCGCCGCGGCCGATCACGCCCTAGAGGCGCCTAGCCGAGCTCGACGGGCACGTAGAGCGCCGCTTCGCCACGACGCACGAGCAGGGCGACCATGTCGCCCTTGCCGTGGCGGGCGATCAGCTTTTCGAATTCCTGCTTGCTCGCGAAGCGGCTCTGGTTGACGCCGACGATCACGTCACCCGGAACGATGGCGCTTCCAGGCCCTGAGCGCGACGCGACCTCGACGACGACGAGGCCGTAATCGACGCCGAGCGCCTTGCGCTCGGCGGGAAGGAGCTCACGCACCGCCATGCCGAGCCGCACGTCGTCCTCTTTGGGCGGCGCCTCGCGCGCGGCGAGCGAAGGCTCGCCAGGCACTTCGCCGACGCGCAGCTCGAGCGTCTCTCGCTTGCCTTGTCGCCAAATCGCCATGTGCGCGAGGCTCGCCGGCGATGTCGCCGCGACAAGACGGGGGAACTCGTTCGGATCATCGATCGTCTCGCCGTTCCACTCGAGCACCACGTCGCCGAGGCGCGCGCCGGCCTTGTCGGCCGGACCGCCTTTCTCGAGGTGGACGATGATGGCGCCTGCTGGCGACGGGAGACCGAAGGAGCGGGCGAGCTCCTGCGTCATCGGCTGCACGGCGATGCCAATGCGTCCGCGGACCACCTTACCCTGCTTCTGCAATTGGCGCGACACGTCCATCGCCACTTCGATCGGGATGGCGAAGGAGACGCCCATGTAGCCGCCGGTGCCGCTGTAAATCATGGAATTGATGCCCACCACCTCGCCTTGCAGATTGAGAAGCGGTCCGCCTGAATTTCCGGGATTGACCGCGACGTCGGTCTGAATGAAAGGCACGTACATCTCCTCGGGGAGCGAGCGGCCCTTCGCGCTGACGATGCCGGCGGTGATCGTATTGGCGAAGCCAAACGGCGAGCCGATCGCCGCGACCCAATCGCCCGCCTGCAGGCCCGAGGAATCGCCAAGCGTCGCGGTCGGCAGGCCCATGGCCTCCACCTTGAGGAGCGCGACATCGCTCCTTTTGTCGACGCCGACCACCGTTGCCTTGAACTCGCGCTTGGTGTCGGCGAGGCGCACGTTCACGTCATCGAACTCGGCGACGACGTGCGCGTTGGTGAGGATGTAGCCGTCGGCGCTGATGATGAAACCCGAGCCGAGGCCCTGACGCGCCGGGCTGCGCTCCTGCGCATCCGGCGCGTAACGCCGATTGGAGTCGCTCGGCGAATCGGCGCTCGGCGCCGAGCCGCCGGCCGCCGCCGTCTGCACCTTGCGCGTCGAGATGACGTTCACGACCGACGGTCCCGCAGCCTTCATGAGCGTGGTGAAATCGGGAAGTGTGCGTGTTTGCCCCTGCGCGTCGTCGAAGCCGACGAGCGTGAGCAGCAGGATCAGCGCGAAGATGATCTTGTCGACGCTTAGCGCGCGCATGGATGCTTCGACACCACGCGGTTCACCCGTTGCGGCAGGCTCTCGCCTTCCGCCCAGGCGTTGAGCAGCGCATCGATGACGTCGTGCTTTGGCGTGCGCGCTACCAAGCGATCGTTCAGCTGCAAGGTCACTCCGGGACCGGGCGCGTAGGCGACGATGATGCGGTCGCCGACCGCGAGCCCGCGCCAGGCGCTCCGGATCGCATCGAAAGAGGCGCCGTCGAGCTGCGCTTGCAGCGTTTCGCGCCATTTCTTCGGCATCTCCTTGGGCAGGAACACCTTCGAGAGGATCTGGACTTGCAGGGCTTTGGGCTGTCTCGGATCCTGCAGTGCGTTTAATGGCGTCGAGCGGGGAGGGACGTAGAGCGCCGCCGCGTAATGCTGGATCCAGAGCGTGTCGCGCGTCGCGCAGCTCGCCGCCGGCAGTTGCTGATTGCCGACGCGCATGGCGGAGGGCACCTGTACCGCGGTCGCCGGAATGAACGCCAGCGCCCCGGCGATGAGGATCCCGAGGGCAAGAACTGACTTCACGGGCCGTGCCTTGCAAAATGCGCTCCCGGCCGGGAATGGCAGCGCCGAGCGCCTGCGGCGGTAAAAGGCGCCGGGGCTCGGTAATTCCGGGTACGAATCGTGCCTCCGCAGAGCGCCGTGAAGGGCCTTCTCGCCTCGCTGCCGCTTCTCGCTGCCTGCGCCGCGCTCGATCCGCCGGAGACCGAGCTCGCCACGGCGAAAAAGGCGCTCGACGACGCCGCGCCGCTGGCGATGGCGTACGCGGCGCCGGAATGGTCGCAAGCGCGCTCGAAGCTCGAGCGCGCGCGCGAATCCTACGAAAAACGTGATTGGCGGCGCTCGCGCGGGCTCGCCGAGGAGGCCGAGCTCGACGCGAGATACGCCCAGGCGCTTGCCGAAGGCGAGCGGGCGCGCGAGCCATGAAGCGCGCCCTGGTCGTTGCCGCGTGCTGGCTCGCCGCGTGTGGCTCGACGCCACCCGCGTCGAGCGAGCTCGAGCAGGCGCGCGCGGCGTACGACGCGGCGCGCGCCGATCCGCAGGTGGCGACGCGCGCGGCCGCTGAGCTCGAGCTTGCGGCGCGCGCGCTCGCGGACGCCGAGCGCGCACCGGCGGATGAGCGGGCGCATCGCGCTTATCTCGCCGAGCAGCGCGCGCGCATCGCGCGCGAGCTCGGCCGTGCGCGCGCGACCGAGCGCGAGCGGCTGGAGGCCCGGCTGCACCACGCCGAGGAGGCGCGCGATCGCGCGCAGGCGCGCGCTCGCGAGGTGGAAGAGGCGCGCGACGTGAACGACCGCCTGAGCGCGCAGCTCCGGCGCCTGCAGGCGCAGGTCGCCGAGCTCCAGGCGCGCGAGACCGAGCGCGGCTGGATCCTCACGCTCGCGGGCGACCTCCTGTTCGACATCGGGCGGGCGTCGATCAAGCCGGCCGGGCGGCGCGCGCTCGCCGACCTCGCGCGCTTCATGCGCGAGCACCCCGAGCGAAAGATCGTCATCGAAGGCTTCACCGACGACCGCGGCGCGCCCGAGACGAACCAGCGGCTCTCGGAGCGGCGTGCGCAGGCGGTGGGCGAGGTGCTGGTGCGCGAGGGCATCGAGGCCGAGCGCATCGCGGCGCATGGTTTCGGCCCCGCCTACCCGGTCGCGAGCAACAGCGATCCGGCGGGCCGGCAGCTCAACCGCCGCGTGGAGATTCTGATCGGCGAGACGGTGGGCCGCGCCGCCACCGGCGCGACGCGCCCCTCAAGCGCTCGCTAACGCCGCACGACGGCCGCGCTCGACGTCGATGCCGACGAGGAGCGCGAGCCCGATGACGAAGTAAATGCCGGTCGCGAAAATGCCGAGCCGGTGATTGCCGGCGAAGATCCACGTCACCGCGCCATACGTTAGCGGACCGAAGATCGAGGCCGCCTTTACCGCGAGGCCCCAGAGGCCGAAGAACTCGGCGAGCCGCGCGGGCGGCGCGAGATAGCCGACGACGGCGCGTCCCGCGGCCTGCGACGAGCCCATGCACAGGCCGGCGAGGTTGGCCGCCACCCAGAAAGCAAGCGGGCCTTGCGCGAAGCCCGCGATCAGCACCATGACGATCCAGCCGACGAGCGTGAGCGCGAGCGAGCGCACATGGCCGATCGTATCCTGCAAGTAGCCGAAGCCGAAGGCGCCGATCGCGGCGGTGACATTGACGACCAGGATGAGCGTGATCGTCTGCTGCAGGGTGAACTTCATCGCCTGCTCGGCGTAGATGGCGGCGAGCGCGACGACCGCCGTGATGCCCGCCTGGTAGAAGAGGATGCAGAGAAGAAAGCGCCACAGGTCGCGATAGCGGTGCGCCTCGCCGAGCGTCACGCGAATGCGCGCCCAAGGCGAATGGCGAGTGGGCTGCGGCAGGGCACGCTCGCGCAGGAAAACGAAAGTCGGCGCCGCGGCGAGCGCAAAAAAAGCCGCGGTGATGAGCATCGACACGGGCACGAAGTGCGTCGCGGGCTCGCCGCTCGCGGCTGTGATGTAAGCGAGGCACAGGCCGAGCGCCGCCAGCCCTCCGAGATAACCGAAGGCCCAGCCCCAGCCCGAGACGCGGCCCATGGCCTGCGAATCGGCGAGCTCGGGCAGGAAAGCAGCAATCAGGTTCTCGCCCGTGCCAAAGAAATAGTTCGACACGCCGACGAGGACAAGCGCGAGCGCCACGGCGCCCGGGCCGACGCTATAGAGCGCCGCCGTGAAGGCGACACAGCCGACAGTCGAGAGAAAAAGCAGTTTCTTCTTCGCGCCTTGCGCGTCCGCCCATGCGCCGATCACGGGGCCGGTGATGAGGATCGCGGCGTACGAGACGGAGAGCGCGGCCGTCCAGGCGAAGGTGGCCCACGGCGCGTTGCCCGCCACCGCGCCGACGAAGTAGGCGCCGAAGACCGCGGTGATCACGACGGTGGTGTACGCGGAGTTCGCGAAGTCGTACATGCTCCACGCCCAGACTTCGCGCAGCTTGACGTCGGAGGCGAGCGCGCGCCTACTCATTTGCGTGCCAGCTTTTCGAGAAATGCTTTTGCCTCGGCCGGCATCTCGGTTGCGATGTTGAGCGTGGCGCGCGCGCCGCGGCGTACGCTTTCCCGGGCGGTGGCCGGAAATCGGCGCCAGGCATCGGCAAGCAGGCCGGGCGTTTCCTGCTCGAGCACCGCGACGAGGAGCGCCGCCTGGTCAAGATCCTTGCGAACCTTGTCGCGCTGCGAGCGGCGGCGTTGCGACGAGAAAAGCTTGTGCAGGGCGAAGCGCTCGGCGGCGGGGACCTTCACCGGCACGACCTGGTTCGGGCTCAGGACCACGCTCCACTGCGCTTCGGCCACCAGGAAGTCGAGGAGCGGAATCGTCTGCGCGTGCGTGGCGAGCTCGCCGAGCGCCAGGGTCTCGCCGAGCGCTCGGCCCGGCGCGAGCAAATCCACCGCGAGCGCTTGCCCGCCCGGTGTTTTGAAGGACGTCGAAGGCCGCCGAGATGGCATGCCGGGCACGGGCACGAAATGTAAACCCGAATCGTCGAGCAGGCGCTGGAACGCAAGCGGCGCGTCTCCCCCCAGCTTGAGCGGTTGAGCGCGCGCAAGATCGATGTCCTGCGTCTTATAAGCGCCAGCCATCACGCCGAAGTCGTTGACCAGCACGCCGTACGCGTGGGCGCCGACCAGGACGAGACCGCCGGCGAAAAGGCCGTGGTTGCAAAGGGCTGCTAGCACCGCGGCGGGCTCGCGCGCGATGCGCTGATAGCCGAGCAGCCGCAGGCGCGACGATCCGCGCGCAAGCGCCTGTGCGAGCTCCACCGCGGCGCGCCATTCCGCGAGGCGCACGGTCGAGACCGCCTCCCGCGTGCCGATGTGCTGATCATCCTTGCGACCGTCGGCGCGGATGTATTCGCGCACCCAGTAGTCGGTGCCCCGGCGAGTGCGCTGCTTGACGATGCCGGGCGTGCCCGCGAGCACGCGGCCTTGGCTGCGTGCGAGCTGCTTAAGCTCCTGGTAGCGCGTCTGGCTCGCGCCGTCGTGCCGGGTTAAGAACGCGGACAGTTCCCCTCCTATGCGCAAATCGGAGGGGAATTCTCGCCCGGTTCCCCTCAAATCTGCAAATTGGAGGGGAACGGGCGCGGCAGGCGCACCGGGTCCCCGGCAGCCAGCCTTCCTGCGCGCAGCACCCGCGCGTACAGGCGGCTCCAGCCCGGATGCGTCTTCTGTGATACGCGAGCGAAGCGCCCGTCGCAAAAATAGCGCCTCAGGTTGTTGCAAGGTGCGGCATAGGAAGTGAGCTCGAGCACGACCGGTCCTGCTTCGAGCACCGCGCCGGGCGTCATCTGCGTCCAGTCGAGGCCTTCGAGCGTCAGGTTCTCGCCGAGCGCGCCGGGTACGACGGCATGTCCTTCGGCGGCGAGCGCACGGATGAGTTCCAGCGAATAGAGGCTCACGGCGCGCTCAGGCCCGCCGTGGTAGCGACGATCGCGCTGGCGATCGCCGACCAAGCCGCTCGCGCGAACGTCACAGCTCGCAACCGAAAGCTTCGGCACGCCGCCATTGGAGATATTGAGTGAATGGATCTTCATCGCGCACCGAAGTCTAAACGCAGGCAATACGTCACTCGCACGGGCCGAACCGCGTATGGCGCGCGAGCCTTTCCGGTATAGTCTTCCGCCGATGCAACAAGCGGTTAAGACGCCCAAGGCAGAGGCGCGAGCGGAAGAGCGGCTGACCGTCGCGCAGATGCTCGATTGGCTGGTCGCCGATCGACTGGTCGAGGCGAAAGCCGCCGAGGACCTCAAGAAAGAGCGCCGCTACTATCGCGGCGGCAATCATCCCCTGGTGATCATCGCCGAGCAGAAGTGGCGCACGGCGAGCACCCCCGCGAAAGCGCTGACGCTCGAGGCCCTCACCGAGTGGCTCGCGAAGCGGGTCGGCATGGAATATGTGCACATCGATCCGCTGAAGATCGATTTCGCCGGCGTCACCGACGTCATGAGCTCCGCTTATGCGACGCGCTTTCGTATCCTGCCGGTCGCCGTGAGCGCGAAGGAAGCCATCATCGCCACCGCCGAGCCGTACGTGCGCGAGTGGGAAAGCGAGCTCGCGCCCATCATCAAGCGCGAAATCCGCCGCGTCATCGCGAATCCGCTCGACATCGAGCGCTACCAGGTCGAGTTCTACAACCTCGCGAAATCGATCAAGGGCGCGGGCAAGACCGCATCCGGCGCGGGCGGCCTTTCCAACTTCGAACAGCTGGTCGAGCTCGGCAAGGACAACAAGACTCTCGATGCGAACGATGCGCACATCGTGCGCATCACCGAGTGGCTCTGGCAGTACGCGTTCGAACAGCGCGCGAGCGACATCCATGTCGAACCGCGCCGCGAGAGCGGCGTCGTGCGCTTTCGCATCGACGGCGTGCTGCACCAGGTCTACCAGATCCCGCCGTCGGTGCTGGTCGCCATGACGAGCCGCATCAAGATCCTCGCGCGCATGGATGTGGTGGAGAAGCGCCGGCCGCAGGACGGCCGTATCAAGACGCGGACGCTCGCCGGAGAGGAAGTCGAGCTTCGCCTCTCGACCATGCCGACCGCCTTCGGCGAGAAGCTGGTGATGCGCATCTTCGATCCGGAAGTGCTGGTGCGCGACTTCGCCGAGCTCGGCTTCTCGGAAGAGGACGCGCGGCGCTGGCAGGAGATGACGAGCCGCCCGAACGGCATCGTGCTCGTCACCGGACCGACCGGATCGGGCAAGACGACCACGCTCTACTCGACGCTCAAGACCTTGGCGACGCCGGAGGTCGACGTCTGCACGATCGAGGATCCGATCGAGATGGTGGAGCCCGCGTTCAACCAGATGCAGGTCCAGTCGCAGATCGAGCTCGGTTTCGCCGAGGGCGTGCGCGCGCTCATGCGCCAGGACCCAGACATCATCATGGTGGGCGAGATTCGAGACCTCGACACCGCGCAGATGGCGGTGCAAGCGGCCCTCACCGGGCATCTCGTGCTCTCGACCTTGCATACGAACGATGCGCCGAGCGCGGTGGCGCGGCTCCTCGAGCTTGGCGTGCCGCCGTATCTTCTCAATGCGACGCTGAACGGCGTCATGGCGCAGCGCCTGGTGCGCACGCTTTGCCCGCAGTGCAAGCAAAGGGTGGAGCTGACGCGCGTCGAGGACCAGCAGGCCTGGGAGGCGCTCTGCACGCCGTGGAAATCGAAGCACCCGTCGCGCATCTACAAACCGGTCGGGTGCCTCGAGTGCCGGATGACCGGCTTCCTCGGTCGCATCGGCGTCTACGAGACGCTGGTTCTCACGCCGGCGTTCAAGTCGCTTCTCGGCGCGACCCCCGACCTCGCGCGCCTGCGCGAGCAGGGCTTCAAGGACGGCATGAAGCCGTTGCGCATCAGCGGCGCGATGAAGGTCGGCGCCGGCCTGACAACCATCGAAGAAGTCCTGAAGGTCGCGCCGCCCGCCCGCGACGGCGCGGCGTAGGCACGTGCCGGTCGAGGCGCTGCTGCTCGCAGCGGCAGGCTGCGCTTGCATTGTCTATCTCATCATGGTGTTCGCCGCGCGCTCACGCGAGCGCGAGCTCGCGCGCTCGCGCGCGCACGAGGCACGGCTGAAGAGCCTCACTGAGCTCTCGGCCGACTGGTTCTGGGAGACCGACGCCGAGCAGCGCATCACCTGGCTCTCCGGCGGCGGCCCCGTGGCAACGCTCTTCGGCGATGCGTCGACCTTCGGCAAGCGCTTCTGGGAAATCCCGCGGGTCGCGGTCGAGCCGCGCGCGCTCGAGGCGCACCTCGAGCGGCTCGCGCGAGAGCTGCCGTTCTTCGATCTCGAGATCTCGCGCACCGACGCGCGTGGCGCGCGCCAGGTGCACATCATCTCGGGCCAGTCGCGCCGCGGCGCCGACGGGCGCTTTCTCGGTTACTGGGGTGTCGGACGCGATGTCACCGAGCAGCGCCGCGCCGAGGCGAGCCTCGCCGCGGCGAAGGCGCGGCTCGAGCTCGCGCTCGATGGCGGCAACCTCGCCGAATGGCACTACGACGCCGAGTCCGACGAGCTCTACGCCGGCGACGGCTGGGTACGCTTTCTCGGCCATGAGCGCTCGCCCCCGGTGACGAGCGGCGAAGCGTTCTTCGCCGCGGTCCATCCCGACGACAGCGCGCCGGCGCTCGACGCCTGGCGGCGCGCCCTCAAAGGCGAAGTCGCCGAATACGAGGCGGCGTTCCGTGCACGCCAGGCCGATGGCGGCTGGAAATGGCTGCACGCCAAGGGCCGTGTCACCGAGCGCGATGCGAGCGGCCGCGCGAAGCGCGTCTCCGGCATCGTCGCCGACATCGAGGCGCGCCGTCGCTCAGACGGCGCGCTGAACGACGCCGAAGAGCGC
>JBHELS010000278.1:0-2826 GCA_046263015.1 Burkholderiales bacterium
AATTACTGCGGCGGCAATAACGTGATCCGCTACAACGAGATCACCGGCGCGGACGGCCATTACTACAACGACGGCATTGGCGGCTCGGACAATTTCTCGACGACGGGATTTCCGAACTACGACTCCGACATCTACGGCAACGTGATCAGCCACACTTGGGACGACGCCATAGAGGCGGAAGGCGGCAATCGCAATGTGCGCATCTGGGGCAATTACATGGACCAGACGACCACGGGCGTTGCCACTACCGCCACCTCCATCGGCCCGGTCTATATCTTCCGCAACGTTTACAACCGCAGCCGTCAGCTCTCCGAGGTGCCACCGGACTCTGACGACCGCAACAACTTCGCCAAGTCCGGTAGCGACCGGAAGTACGGCGACGGACGTCGCTATGTGTTCCACAACACGCTCCTCCAGGCGCCCAACACCGGTGGCACCTATCCACTCGGCGCGGGCGGCGGCGTGGCCGGCACGGGCAGCGATCCGCTCACCAACACGGTGACGCGGAACAACATCCTGCACATCTGGAAGAGCTGGTGGTCCTCGATCGACGACCTCGGCGGCCGCGGCAACGATCTCGATTACGACCTCTACAACGGCAACATCGCCGCCTATCGCGGCGCCGAGACGCACGGCACCGTCGGCACGCCGATTTACGCGGGCAACGTGCTCTATCCCGACGTCGCGAGCGCCAACTTCCAGCTCGCTCCGAACAGTCCCGGTTACGGCACTGGGATGCGCATCGACAACTTCAACGATGCTAATAGCCTTCCTGATGTCGGCGCGCACCAATCGGGGACGGGCGCCATGTGCTTCGGAAGGAGCTGCGGTCTAGCGCCTTAGAAAATACCGGCACGCGCAACGGCGAGCTCGGTGCCGCAAGGTGCATCAGGGAGGAGTAGGGGAGAGCGCAGGGCCACGGCGCGTTAAGCGCCGTGGCCTGTGCGCAAAGCTGAGTTAAGCCTGCCCGTGGGCGAGAGGCAGTTCGATCTCGACCTGCAGGCCGCCGCGCGGAGCGTTCGCGGCGCGGATCGCGCCGCCGTGCGCATCGACGGCACGCTGCGCGATGGCAAGGCCGAGGCCGAAGCCGGGCGTGCCGCTGCCCGCTTCGCCGCGATAGAAGGGGTCGAAGACTTTCGCGAGTTCGGCGGAGGTGATGCCCGGGCCCTGGTCCGCGACGGTCAGCACCGCCGAAGCATCGCTTGTATGCACGCTTACTTCCACGGCAGTGCCCTCGCGCGTGAACTTGACGGCGTTTCGCACCACGTTCTCGATCGCGCGATGCAGGAGATCGGCGTCGCCAATCACGGGTGCGTCGCCCTCGGCGGTGAACTTGAGTCCGCGCCCGGCGGCTTCCGCTTCGAAGCGCGCATCCTCGGCGATGTTGGCGGCGAGGTAGGAGAGATCGACGCGCTCCCTCGGACGCGTTGCCGTTCCGCTTTCCAGGCGCGCAAGCGCGAGCACTTCGCCCACCATGTGCTCGAGCCGATTCGCCTCGCGCTCGATCCTCTCGAGCGACGCTTCCAGTTTCGCCGGACTCTGGCGCGCAAGGCCGATCGCCGCCTGCAGGCGCGCAAGCGGCGAGCGGAGCTCGTGCGAGATGTCGTGCAGGAGGCGCCGTTGCGCCGAGACCAGCTTCTGTAGCTGCAGCGCCATGCGGTCGAAGTCGCGACCGAGGTCGGCGATCTCGTCGCGCCGGCGTCCCATTCGCGGCGAGACGCGCGTTTCAAGCTTTCCCGCCGCGGCGGCATCGAACGCCCAGCGAAGGCTACGGATCGGACGCGTGAGGTACCACGCGAGAAGAAGGCTGAAGGCAAGGCTGGTGGCGATGCCGATCACGATCAGTTGCCACGGCGCAAGGAGCCGCGGCGGCCGGCGCGGCGAACGAGGCCCCGCGGTGCGCGTGGCGAATACGAGGTAGCTCGCTCCGGTCGGCGTCGCGACCCGGCGCGCGTTCGACGCGTCTACGGCCTGCTCGGTCTGCTCGCGCGCGGCGGCGAGCGCGGCGGCCGGCACGTCGCGACCGAGGACGTCGTTTCCCTCGTCATTCACGGCGAAGACGAGCACCGGTCGGCGCAATTGCGCTTCGCTCATCCAAGATTTGAGCGCGTCGACGCCGCCATAGCGCAGCGTCGCCGCCGCAAGATCGACGAGGAACCGGAACGGCGGGCGGCCGGCGAGCTCAGAGGGCGGCGTCTCGCCGCGGTGCTCAAGCCACACCGCGGTGCCGGTGATCGCGGCGGCGGTAACGAGGACGAGCCAAAATCCGAGGAAGATTTTCCAGAAGAGGCGGCCCATGGTTATTCCTTCGCCAGGTGATAGCCGAGGCCGCGCACCGTGCGAATCATCTTCGCGCCATCGCCGAGCTTCTGGCGAATAGCCGAAAGATGCACGTCGATCGAGCGATCGAAGCGCGCGAGCGGCCGCCCGAGCGCCTGCTCGGAGATCTCGTGCTTGCTCACCACGCGCCCGGCGTTCCTCATGAGCACTTCGAGCACATTGAACTCGATCGACGTCAGCACGAGCTCGCGCGAGCGCCATTCGGCCCTGCGCTTTTCCGGCCAGAGCTTGAGCGGCCCGACTTCGAGCGGCCCGCTCGATGCGCCAGGTTGCGCGCGCCGCAGGATCGCGCGCAGACGCGCAACCAGCTCGCGCGGCGTGCACGGCTTTGGCACGTAGTCGTCCGCGCCGAGCTCGAGCCCGACGATGCGATCGACGTCGTCGCCGCGGGCAGTCAGCATGACAACCGGCACGCGGCTCGTCTTGCGGATCTGGCGAAGCGCCTCGATGCCGTCGCGCTTGGGCATCATCACGTCGAGCACCACG
>JBHELS010000279.1:0-6765 GCA_046263015.1 Burkholderiales bacterium
GCCGCCTGCGTCAGGTCCGGCCGCTTGTAGTAGGCGGGCATGACATTCGGTCCGCGAACCCGCACTTCGAGTTTGCCGGCATTCGGCACGAGCTTCAACTCGCAGTCCGGAATCGGCAAGCCGATCACGCCGGGCCGCTCCATGTGGAAGTGCACCGACGTCGCGAGCGGCGCCGTTTCAGTCGATCCCCACGCCGAAAGGAGCGCAAGGGGCGTCGCGTTCTCCTTCGCCGCAAGCGCCTTGATCCGGTCCCACAAGTTTTGCGGGAGCGCAGCAGCGGCATAGAAGAGCACGTCGAGGTCGCGGAAGAAGCTGTGCCTGAGTTTCTCGTCGCGCTCGAGGTAGGGCAGCAGCAGGTCGTAGCCGCGCGGCACATTGAAGTACATGGTCGGCGAGATTTCGCCGAGGTTCTTTACCGTCATCTCGACGAGCCCCGGCACCGGCTTGCCAGCGTCGATGTAGAGCGTGCCGCCGTTACGCAGGATCAGATTGAAGTTGTAGCTGCCGCCGAAGGTGTGATTCCACGGCAGCCAGTCGACCGCGATTGGCGGCCGGTCCTCGACGAACGGCCACACCTGCGCGAGCTGCTGCTGGTTCGCGCACAGCATGCCGTGCGTGTTGACCACGCCTTTCGGCGCTCCCGTCGAGCCGGAGGTGAAAAGAATCTTCGCGATCGTCTCGCGCCCCACCCTCGCGTGCTCGCGCTCCATGATCGAGCCGGGATTCGTCTCGAGGAGCTCGCTCACCGACTCCGATTGCGCACCTACCGCCGTGAGCGCGGGCGCGAACTTCGCCGCATCGGCGGCGAAAACGAGACCCGGCTTGAGGAGCTCGAAGATGTACTTCAGCTTTCCGTAATCCTGCGACATGAGCGAGTACGCGGGCGAGATCGGCGCCGCCGGAATGCCGACGTGCATCGCGCCGAGCGCAAGGAGCGCGTGCTCGATGCTGTTGTCGGAGAGGATTGCGACCGGCCGCTCGGCGGAGAGCCCGCGCTCAAGGAGCGCCTGGCCGACGCGCCGCACCGCGCCGTACGTCTCGCGATAGCTGATCTTGCGCCATCCTTCGCCCTTCCTCTCCGCGAGGAAAGTGCGCTCGGGCGCCTTGTCAGACCATTGCGAGAGCCACTCGGTCACGCAGCGGGAGTAGGGCGCGAGCTTCTGCGGCGAGCGCAGATAGATGTTGCCGCCGCGTCGTTCAAGATCCACCGCCGGCGGGGCCAATCGCAGGGTTGTTTTCATCACAGTGGTTGGTCTTCGAGGCGGAGCAGCAAATGATCTTACTGCGGTTGGCTGCGTTCGCGGCAAACCGGATGGCGGATATCCATGTTCGTCGGCCTGCAATGGTAAGGTTCCTGGTTCGCACGCAAAGGAAAGCCAATGATCATCGAGAAGGTCGAGGACGTGACGCCTGCGGTCCTCGAGGAAATGAAGCGCACGCCCAACCCCCGCGCCAAAGAGATCCTCGGGGCGCTGATTCGGCACTTGCACGATTTCATCCGCGAGGTGCGCATGACGGAGGCGGAGTTTCACGAGGCGGTGCGCACCGTCAACGCGATCGGACAGACGACCACTCCGAGCCACAACGAGGCGATGCTGCTCGCGGGCGCGCTCGGGGTGTCCAACCTTGTTTGTCTCCTGAACAACGGCGAGCGCGGCACGCGCGAGACGCATGCGAACACCCTTGGGCCGTTCTGGCGCGGCGAAGCGCCCTGGACATCGAACGGCGGGTCCATCGTGCGCTCGCCCACGCCGGGCCCAAGGCTCCATTTCAGGGGCCGCGTCGTTGATGCGGCAAGCAAGGGCGTCGAGGGTGCCGAGATCGATGTCTGGCAATCGTCGCCCGCGGGCCTCTACGAGAACCAGGATCCCGACCAGGCCGACATGAATCTGCGCGGCCGTTTCAAGACCAATGCCGACGGTGCCTTCAGCTTCGAGAGCGTGAAGCCCGCGGGCTATCCGGTCCCGACCGAAGGGCCGACCGGAGCGCTGCTGCGTGCGCAGGCGCGGCACAACTATCGGCCGGCGCACGTGCACTTCCTCATCTACAAACCGGGCTTCAAGACCATCACCTCACAGGTCTACGATCCCGAGGATCCGAATCTCGAGACTGACAGCCAGTTCGGCGTGACGAAGGCGTTGATCGGCAACTACGTTCGGCAGGCCGACGGCTCCTATAGCCTCGAGTTCACCTTCCGTCTCGAGCCCGGCGAAGCAAAGCGGCCGAAGCCGCCGATCAGCGGCAAGGCGGCGCCCGCTGCGGCGCCGGTGTCGGTATAGCGCCAGCGCTGATGCCGCGTGTTCATCGACGAGCCCGCGCGTAAGACAGCGCTTCTTGCCGAGCACGAAGTGGTGGTGCTCGGCGGCGGGCCGGCGGGCATCGCCGCCGCGGCCACCGCGGGGCGTGCAGGGCGCTCGACCATCCTGGTTGAGCGCTACGGGTTTCTCGGCGGCGCGGGCACGGCGGCGGGCCTCGCGAACTTCTGCGGGCTGCACGCGAAAGTGGAGGGCGAGCACCGGCAGGTCGTCCACGGCATCGCCGATCAGGTGCTCGACCGTCTGCGAAGCATGGACGCTCTCAGCGCCCCGCACATGCTCTTCGGCGGGCGCATCCAGGCGCAAGCGTACGACCCCTCGGCGTACAAGCTCGCCGCCGATCAAATTCTCTTGGGCGCGAACGTGCGCCTTCTTTTCCACGCGCTCGCCGTCGGCTATCGGGATGAGCATCTTATTGTTGAAACGAAGTCGGGACGCCGTGCGATCCGCGGCCGCGTGTTCATCGACTGCTCGGGCGACGGCGATCTCGCGGCGTGGATGGGTGCGCCTTTCGAGCTGGGCGATGGCCAAGGCAACATGCTTTATCCCTCGACCATGTATCGCATCGGCGGCGTCGACGCGGCACGCGCCGGCAACGCCTGGGAAACGATCGCCGCGCGCATGGAAGAAGCCGAGCGCGCGGGACGGCGCTTTCCGCGCAAGAAGCCGATCGTGCGACCGCAGCCGAACCCCGTCGAATGGCGCGCGAACCTTACGCAAATCCGCAATGCCGACGGCACGGCGGTGAACGGCATCGATGCGCTCGAGCTCGCCTGGGGCGAAAGCGAAGGGCGGCGGCAGGTGTGGGACACCTTTCAGTTCATACGTGAAACCACGCCGGGCTTCGAGCGCGCGTACATCGCCGAGATCGCGCCGCAGATCGGCATCCGCGAGACGCGGCGCATCGGCGGCGTGTATCAGCTTAGCGAGGCGGATGTGCTCGACTGCGCCGATTTTCCGGACGCCGTCGGCGTAAACGGCTGGCCGGTGGAGGAGCACAAGGCGGGCGACGTGGAGTTCCGATTCCAGCGCGCCTCACGCGGCTACAACCAGCTTCCGTACCGCATGCTGGTGCCGCTGGGGGTCGACAATCTGCTCGTCGCCGGGCGCTGCGCGTCGATGACGCACGGCGGGCAGTCCGCCGCGCGCGTCTCCGGCGCCTGCTTCGTCATGGGGGAAGCGGCGGGAGCCGCGGCGCATCTCGCGCTTTCGGCCGGCGTTGCGCCGCCCGACCTCGACATCGCCGAGCTGCAAACGCATCTCATGCAAAATGGCGTATGGCTCGGATAACGGTCAAGCGGATCGCCGGCGCGCTCGGCGCCGAGATCGGCGGCGTCGATCTGCGCGAGCCGACCGACGAGACGCTCGCCGCGATCCGCGCGGCGTGGCTCGAGCACCTCGTGATCTTCTTTCGCGACCAGCCGCTCACGCCGGCGCAGTACATGGCATTCGCAAAGCGCATCGGCCGGCCGATCGAATACCCGTTCGTGAAGGGCATCGCCGGCTTCCCCGAAATCATCGAGGTGAAGAAGCTCGAGCATGAGCGCGTCAACTTCGGCGGCGTCTGGCATTCCGACACCGCGTATCTGGAAGAGCCGCCGATGGCGTCGATGCTCCTTGCGCGCGAGGTGCCGCCGAGCGGCGGCGACACGCTCTTCGCCAACATGGTCCTCGCCTATGAAACGCTCTCCGAGGGGATGCAGCGCCTCCTCGAGCCGATGTGGGCGGTGAACTCATCGGCGAAGGCCGATGTCACGCGCACGCGCGAGGATCGGTTGAAAACCGACGCGCGCGACGATGCGGGAAAGGAGCTCGTCGCCGAGCATCCGGTGGTGCGCACGCATCCCGAAACCGGGCGCAAAGCGCTCTACGTCAACTTCGCGCACACCGCGCGCTTTCGCGGCATGAGCGAGAAGGAAAGCGCGCCGCTCCTCGAGTACCTCTTCCAGCACCAGGTACGTCCCGAGTTCACCTGCCGCTTTTCATGGCAGGTCGGCTCGCTCGCGCTGTGGGACAACCGCTGCGCGCAGCACAATCCGGTGAACGACTACCACGGCTACCGCCGCGTCATGCACCGGATCACGCTCGCGGGCGATCGCCCGAAATAGTTCGGGGACGGAGCCCGAACTAATTCGGGCTCCGTCCCCGAATTTGCTTACTTCATCCGGTCTTTGATCTTGCCGAGCGCGGCGCGCGCGCAGTCCTCGTCGAAGTTGCCGCCGGGGGCGCCGCTCACGCCGAGCGCGCCGATCGTTTCGCCGTTGGCGATGATCGCGATGGCGCCCTGTGCGTAGGTGATGTTCGGAAGCGGGAACACCGGCACGGTGCTGGGCGGCGCCTTCGCCATGCGGTCGGCGATTTGCTTCGTCGTTTCTTCTTTCCGGGCGAGGCCCATCGAGGCGAGGGTGTAGGCCTTGTAGTAGGCGTTGTCCAGAGAGTGGATCGGCGCGCCGTCGCCGCGCAGAAGCGCCTGGCGCACGCCGTCCAAATCGACGACGACCGCCACGACCTTGTAGCCATTGCGCGCGCATTGCGCGACCGATTCGCCGACGAGCTCGTTTGCGAGCGCCGCCGAAAGCTTGTGCGTGGTGATCACTCCTTGAGCGTGCGCCGTCGTGCCGGCGGCAAGAACGGCGAAGCCGAGCATGCAAGTCCGCAACATGGGTCTCCTCCCGTGGTGGTGGGAGGAGGAGTCTAGCGCGCGCTGGCCACGGATTCGCAAGCGGCTGCGCTGCGCGTGTGCCGCTCGCGCATGCCGGCGAAAAGATTCCTGACTTCGGGATCTTCGATGCGCGGCAGCGCCTGCTCGAACTCCCGGATCGCCCATTTGAGCCCGCGCACGAGGAAGGCGATGCGCTCGCGCCCGTCCTTTACCGTGACCGCCTTGGCGTAGAACTCGCCTGTCGCGTGGCTGTACTCGCGCCCGCGGCGCTTCAGCTGCTCGCCGATGCGCGCGCAGTTATGCGCCTCGTCGTCGTGCACCCGGCGAAGCGTCTGCCATTCGGCGCCGTGTCGCGGCCAGTCGTCCATGAAGACGATGAGCGCGCGCGCGCCGGCGCGCTCGGCCTCGAGCATGCGATTCAGGAAATCGTCGAGCTCGCTCTGCGTAAAGGCGCTCATTTGACGAGCTCGCGCAGGCGGTCGACCGTCTCCTTCGCCTTGTCGCGCAGCTGCTCGATCGCCGCCGGCGCCCGCGCGACGGCGGTGCGCGTGACTTCGGTCCAGACTTCGTCGGTGATTTCCGCGGCGGTGGCGCCCCCGCGCTTCTTTCCCAAATCGCGCAGATGCAGATCGGGCAGATCGACGGCGACCGGGGCGCCGCCGTAGCTGACGCGCGCTTTACGCACCTGCACATGGTCGACGATGAACTTGCGCTCGGGCGCGCCTTCGCTCTTCGCAGCGCCGCCGCCGCGCGACTTGGGTAGCTGCGCCTGGATATGCTTCTGGATCGCGCTCAGGTTGTCGCCGCGCTCGCCGCGCTCGTAGGTGATGACCGGTGCCTCGAGCGAGATTTCATTCACGCGCACGACGTTCGAGGTGAGCGTGCGCGGATCCACCGCGAGCCGCATTTCGCCGAGCGTCAGCGCATGCGGCGCGCTGAAGCCGGACGGATTGCCGATCTCGAGGCCGGTGATTGCGCCGCGGCCGTCAAGCGGCTCGAGCTTCACCGCCTTTAGCTTCACGGCAGTGCCGGTGAGCTGCGGCCCATAGTGCTCGATCGCACGCTTGATCAGCATGTCGCGTGAGGAGTAGAGCCACCAGGCACCGGCGATCACCACGAGAACGACGAGCGCGATGAACGCGAAGATCGCGGTTCGAACTCGCATCAGCTCAGTCGCACGTACTCAGAGTTGACCGGGAGGTTGTTCACGCCTCGTTCCGGCGGCGCGATCCACGCCGCCATCTTGCCCGGCTCGATCACCCTCTGCATGAGCGAATGCACGAAGGCGCGATCGCGCTCGGTCGGAATCCAGTCTTCCAGGCGCCGCTCATAGTCTTCGCGGGAAATCAGTCTGCCTTGCGTGTCGACCGGCTGGCCCGCCCACGGGCCGATCTGGCGCCGGAAGCGCGACGATGGGAGCGAGAGGCGGAACGCTTGGCCGGCGCGCTCGATCATGCGGTTCCAGCGCTTCAAGCCGATCTCGCAGTCCTTCAGGTAGGACTCGCGCATCACTTCGTTCAGCGCGTTCAGCACCGGCACCGTTTCGCTCCCCTGCGGCGTCTCGAGCGTCATCGAGACGTCGCGCAGCACATGGTCTTCGTAAGTCGGCTCATCCGGCCGGCCCTTCATGCCGCTTGCGAAGTTGAGCGCCGAGTTGGACGAGATCTCCGAGCCGAAGAGGTCGAGCGAGCTCGAGCACCAGAAGTTGAGGTACTTCTGCAGGGTCGGCAGATCGATGGCGCCATGCGCGCGGATGCGCGCCGGGTCGTCCGTGCCGAGCTCCTTCAT
>JBHELS010000280.1:0-3008 GCA_046263015.1 Burkholderiales bacterium
CCCGGCCTGCCCGCGAGGTGCATGCCCAGCCTCGTCCGGGCCCGCGCCCAGAACGCAAAAAGAAAGCGCGGCGCTCTTTGGTGCACCGATTTGTTGAGAGCATGATAGGCCGCCGCTAACGGCGGCCCGCAATTTCCCCTAAACCGCGGCCGAGCGCTTACAGCCGCACGCTCGCCGAATAGTCGGGCAGTTGGGTCCCGGACTTTCGGGGTACGGCCGCGTTGGTAGGCCGAATCCGCGCGCTTTGCGACGATTCCCTCGAAACCCAAGCGCTCGGCTTCCGCGAATAGCCGCTCGCCGTTCTCGCCGATGTGCTGGCAGTAGCAAACACGCCGCAACGGCTTCACCAGGCGCTGAAGCCGCGTCAGCGGTTGCTGTGTGTAGTCTTTCCGGCCCCGTAGAGCAGATCGAAAGCGAAGACCGCCGCGGGCTGAACCTTTGCTGCGGCAAGGATGCGAAGCGGGTCGCGGATAGCGCACCGGCCGCGCAGCTTGTGGAATTCCGACTTGCCTTCCTTGTCGAGCTGAGTAGCCAAATCGGAAACCAGCCGAGCAAAGTCATTGCGAGGCAAGCAGCGTCCACTAGCGGTTTCGATGTAGCGGTTCGCCGCGACGGCTCTCCGATTACGGAATCGGCTGGGTACTCGCGGCCAGAGTTCACGCCTCCACCTCGACGACTTTTCGGTTAGATTTACCGGCCGTGAATCGTCTGCCCGTAAGTCCTCTCGTAATGCGGGGCCTGGAAATCGCTGAAAGGCGCCTCGGCATTCGTGAGCTCAGCGAGCGGTTGGGCGTCTCGGAGTCCACCATTCGGGCTTGGCAGCTGGGACTAGCTGAAATGCCAGACAAGGACTTCCTTCGGTTCGTCGATCTTCTTACGGAAATCCAGCCGGGTTGGATGTCGAAGCCGAAGCCTTGAGATGCGCGACGCGCGCATCTGCCCAGAAATCAAACTGGCGCGAGGAATTTTCAGCTGCATGAGGACAACAAGAACTTCGTCGCGGTAGATGGGCTTCGCCCACGCGACCAAATTTCCTTTGAAGCAAGGTGGTGCATCGGGCCTTGAACACGCACTAAACGCGTGCAGCGAGCTCTGACCATCACGCGAGGAATGGGGCGGTGATAGCGTATCGGCATGGCCATTGCGCAAGAGCCGCCGTCACCGGAAGAGAGCCTGGAACGGCGCCATTACGACGAGATGCGCGGCGAAGATGGCGCAGTGCGCCCGCATTTCCGCTCGCTCGCGGCTTGGCTCGCCGACACGCCGGCGGAGCGGGTCGCGGAGAAGCGCCGTGAGGCCGACCTCTTGTTCCACCGCGTCGGCATCACCTTCGCGGTCTACGGCGACGAAGAAGGCGCCGAGCGCCTCATTCCTTTCGATACCATCCCGCGTGTCATTCCGCAGGCGGAGTGGAGCGAGCTCGCCCGTGGCCTCGAGCAGCGCGTCACCGCGCTCAATCGCTTCCTGCACGACATCTACCACGGGCAGGAGATCCTCAAGGCCGGCGTGATCCCGGCCGAGCAGGTTCTCACCAATGAGGCCTACGAGGTGGCGATGGTCGGCCTCGAGCTGCCGAACCAGGTGTACTCGCACATTGCCGGCATCGACCTCGTGCGCCAGGACGACGGCAAGTACTACGTGCTCGAAGACAATCTGCGCACCCCTTCCGGCGTGTCGTACATGCTGGAAAACCGCAAGATGATGATGCGGCTCTTTCCCGAGCTCTTCGGCCGCCAGAGCGTGCAGCCGGTGGAGCACTATCCGGCGCTGCTGCTCGAGACGCTGCGCGCGGCGGCGCCGCCGAAGGTGCGCGACCCCGTGGTCGTGCTGCTTACGCCCGGCCCGCACAACAGCGCCTACTTCGAGCACGCCTTCCTCGCACAGCAGATGGGGGTGGAGCTCGTCGAAGGCGGCGACCTTTTCGTCAAGGACGGCTTCGTCTGGATGCGCACCACGGCGGGCCCGCAGCGCGTCCACGTGATCTACCGCCGCATCGACGATGCCTACCTCGACCCCCTCGCCTTCCGCGGCGACTCGATGATCGGCATCCCGGGGCTGCTCTCGGTGTACCGCGGCGGCAACGTTTCCCTCGCGAGCGCGATCGGCACCGGCGTGGCGGACGACAAGTCCACGTATCCCTACGTGCCCGAGATGATCCGCTTTTATCTTTCCGAGGAGCCGATCCTTCCGAACGTACCGACCTGGCAGTGCAAGCGAACCGAGGATCTCGAGCTGGTGATGGACCGGCTCGCTGAGCTGGTGGTGAAGGAGGTGCAGGGCTCGGGCGGCTACGGCATGCTGATCGGCCCGGCGGCGACGCCCGAGGCGCTCGAGGCGTTCCGCGCCCGCATCAAGGCGAACCCGGCCAACTACATCGCCCAGCCGACGCTTTCACTCTCCACCTGCCCGACGTTCGTCGGGCAGAGCATCGCGCCACGGCATGTCGACCTGCGGCCTTTCGTGCTTTCGGGCCGCGAAGTGAAGATGGTGCCCGGCGGCCTGACCCGCGTGGCGCTCGAGCCGGGCTCGCTGGTGGTCAATTCCTCGCAGGGCGGCGGCACCAAGGATACCTGGGTGGTCGAGTAATGCTTGCGCGCGTCGCCGGCCGGATCTACTGGATGAGCCGCCAGATGGAGCGCGCCGAGAGCATGGCGCGGATCCTCGGTGTGACCTCGAACCTGGTGCTCTTCGGCGAGAGCGACCTGCAGCGGCAGAATTTGCTCGCGCCGCTCATCATCACCGGCTCGGCCGAGGCGTTCTTCGAGCGCCACCAGGAGCTTTCGGTCGAGGCGCTGATCGACTTCCTCGCGCTCGACCGCGAGAACCCGAGCTCCATTGTGTGCTGCCTGGACTGGGCGCGCGAGAACGCCCACGCCGTGCGCTGGCAGATCACCTCGGAGATGTGGGAGACGCTGAACGCCACCTGGCTCGAGGTGCGCGCGCTCGACCCCGAGCGCATCACCGGAGCCGGCGCGACCCGGTTCCTGGACTGGGTGAAGGAGCGAAGC
>JBHELS010000281.1:0-12382 GCA_046263015.1 Burkholderiales bacterium
TCCTCGCGCAGCGGAATCGTGTCCGTCACGACCAGCTCATCGAGCCGCGAGGCGGCAATGCGCTCGACCGCACCGCCCGAGAGCACGGGGTGCGTGCAATAGGCGACCACTTTGGTCGCGCCTTCTTCCTTCAGGACTTGCGCCGCCTTCACGAGCGTACCGGCGGTGTCCACCATGTCGTCCATGATGACGCAGGTGCGGTCCTTCACCTCGCCGATGACGTTCATCACCTCGCTCACGTTGGCTCGCGGGCGGCGCTTGTCGATGATCGCGAGGTCCGACTCCAGGCGCTTGGCGAGCGCCCGCGCGCGGACGACGCCCCCCACGTCCGGGGAGACGACGATCAGGTTTTCGTAACGTTGCTTCCACACGTCGCCGAGGAGAACGGGGGCGGCGTAGATGTTGTCGACGGGGATGTCGAAGAAGCCCTGGATCTGGTCGGCGTGCAGATCCATGGTCAGGAGGCGCGCCACGCCGACCGAGGTGAGCGAGTTCGCGACCACCTTGGCGCTGATCGCCACGCGTGCCGAGCGTGGCCGCCGGTCCTGGCGCGCGTAGCCGAAGTACGGGATGGCGGCGGTGACGCGCGCGGCGGAGGAGCGCTTCAGCGCGTCGATCATCACCAGCAGTTCCATCAGGTTGTCGTTGGTCGGCGCGCAGGTCGACTGCAGGACGAACACGTCCTTGCCGCGCACGTTCTCGAGAAGCTCGACCATCACTTCGCCGTCGGAGAACTTGCCGACGATGGCGCGCCCGAGCGAAAGGTTCAGGTGCTTCGCCACGTCCTGCGCAAGGCGCGCATTGGCATTGCCCGTGAACACCATCAGGCGGTCGAGCGCTCCGCTATTCATGCCGGTGTTCATCGCGGTCATAGGATGTGGCTGGGGAGGAAGGATTCGAACCCTCGCATGGCGGAATCAAAATCCGCTGCCTTAACCAGCTTGGCGACTCCCCAGTTTAGTTGGCATAGTCGTACAACGGATGGTGCTCGAGTCCTCGGGCGATGAAGCCGCTCATCCCCGTGGGCAGCGCCGTGTGCACGGCGGCGGCGTCCGCCTCGGTGGCGAATTCGGCGAAAAGGCATGCCCCCGAGCCCGTCATGCGCGCTTGCGGACATCGATTTCTCAGCCATGCGAGCTGCGCCGCCACCTCGGGGTAGCGCGCCACGACCACCGCTTCGAGATCGTTCGCTCCCTGCCCCGGGAAAAAGGGCGGTATTTTGAGTCGTTTGGACGGGCCTGTCAACGCAACGGAGAAGATTTCCTTCGTGGAAACCGCGACTTGCGGCGTTATCACGAGATACCAGGCGGGCGCGAGATCGAGCCCGCTCAGCCGCTCGCCGAGCCCTTCGCCAACGGCGCTCCGGCCGAAGATGAAGAAGGCGACATCGGCGCCGAGCTTCGGCGCGAGCTCGAGCAGCTCGGCGCGCGAAAGGCGCAAGTTCCAGAGCCGATTGAGCGCAAGCAGCGCGGTTGCGGCGTCAGAGGAGCCACCGCCCAGGCCGCCGCCGACGGGAAGCGTCTTTTGCAAAGCGATATCGGCGCCGAGGCGGCAACTCGTGTGCGTCTTCAGGAGCCGCGCCGCGCGCAGGCACAGGTTGTCGTTGCCGAACGGCCCGGTAAAGCGCAGCGCCCCGTCATCCCGGCGCGCGACGCGTACGCAATCCGCCCGGTCGATGAGCCGAAAGACAGTCTGCAGCTCGTGGTAGCCATCGGCGCGGCGGCCGAGGACATGGAGGAACAGGTTGAGTTTCCCCGGCGCGGGGAATTCGCTTACTTCCACTCGGAGATGGCGAGGCGAAGCTCGATGCCCTGGTAGGTGAGGCGCATGAGCGACGGGCGGTCGCCCTCGTAGCGCTGGTACTCGACTTTCCAGCCGCGCTGTTCGAGCGAGCGGAGCTTGCCGTCGGGACCTTTGTCGAGGCGCGCCGGCGAGTCGCGCGCCGGCTCGCCGCGCACCCAGTCGGCGAGCCCCTCGAGCGGCAGCCGGAAGCCGAGCGTGCGCTCGGTGAGCGATTCGCTGTCGGGCGCGCGGAACTCCTTTCCCTCGGCGGTGGTGAGCTGCACCGCGTCGCGTTCGCGCACAATGCGCGCAACGCCCTGCCCGAGCGGCGTGCTGATCAGCATCTCGTCACCCGCACCCGCATGGCGCCAGAGAAGATTGCCGGTGAAAGCATCCGAGCCGTAACGCGCGGCGATGCGGCCGGTGAGCTCGAAGTCGAGCGCCGTCGGCGGCCGCAGTTCGACATGTGTGCACGCGGCCGCGAGGAGCGCCGCGGCGGCGAGACCAGCGCGGCTCACCTGCGAAGCCGCTTGACCGTCTTGAGGAGCGTCTCGTTGTCGGGCGCTGTTTTGAGCGACTCCTGCCAGATGCGATTCGCTTCGCTTCGCTCGCCGAGCATCCAGAGCACTTCACCAAGGTGCGCGCCGATTTCGGGATCAGGCCGACCGTCGTAGGCATTGCGTAGCGTCTGCGCCGCGCCTTTCAGGTCGCCCTCGCGGTACTGCACCCAGCCGAGGCTATCCATGATGAAGTAATCGTCGGGCGAAAGCTCGAGCGCCTTCTCGATCAGCTTGCGGGCTTCCCCGAGCCGCGTGTTGCGCTCGGCGAAGGAATATCCGAGCGCGTTATAGGCGTGAGCGTGATCGGGCTTGACCTCGATCAGCTTGCGCAGGTTGCGTTCGAGCAGGTCGTACTTCTCGAGCTTCTCCGCGGTGAGCGCGAAGTCGTACAGGAGCTCCGGCTGCTCGGGCTCCCTCTTCACCGCGTCGGCGAGAAGCTGAAAAGCCTCCTGCGGGCGGTTTGCATCGCGCAGGAGCTGCGCTTCGGCAACGGTGAACTGTACCTCCTGCCCGGGGTGCTCGTCCGCCGTCTTATGAAGGTACTGGCGCGCGGCATCGAGCTTGCCCTGCTTCGCGATGGCGTTGGCCGTACGCAGCCGGGCGGGCAGCGCTTGCTCGCCATCCTGGATCGCGTCGTACCATTGGATGGCCCGCGGCCACTGCTTCTGGTCCTCGGCAATCTGCCCGAGAAGGAAACGCGCGCTGTCGGGATCGCGATAATCCGGCAGGGCGATGAGCCGCTTCATGTTCTGCTCCGCCACCGGGTAGTCCTTCAGCTGGTAAGCGAGCACGCCAATGGTGTAAATCAGCTCGGCGTCATTTGGATTCGCGGCGAGCAGTGCTTCGTATTGCTTGCGCGCCTCGGGGACGCGCTTCTGGGCCATCAGTGCGCGCGCGTAAGCAAGACGCCCTTGCCGCGAGGTTGGGTTCTTCTCGACGAACTGCGCAAGGCGCTTTGCCGCCTCGGCGGGCGAGCGCTTCTGCAGAACCTGCGCCTCAAAGATTGCCGGCGCTTCCCAGTCCGGCTTGAGCTCGGCGGCGCGGCGCGCTTCCGAGAGGGCGAGCGATTCATTGTTGGCAGCGGCCGCCGCTTGCGCGATCGCGAGGTGCGCAGGAGGCAGCTCGGCATGGCGCGCGGCCAAGTTGCGCACCACCCGCAGATTCGCCGCCTTATCCGGGTTCCCAGCGAGCAGGCGGTTCAACTGCAAGTAGCCGCGCTCGAGATCGACCCCTTCGGTCTCTAGGAGCTTCTGCAAATAGGGCTCGGCCTCGTCCACCCTTTTCGACGAAACGAGGAGAGAGGCGACGACGGAAAGCGCCGCGGTCGATTGCGGCTCGAGCTCGTACCAGGTCCGAGCGGACTCGAGCGCGAGGTCCTGCAAGCGGCCCTGGTTCGCGACTTCGACCGCGCGGCGCGCGACGCGCGGATCGCGGCTGCGACGCGCGAGCTCGAGGTAAGTTTTGGCGGCGAGCTCATAATCGCCGCGTTGCTGGGCGATCTCGCCGAGCAGCATGTCGTAGAGCTCGGAGTCGTCGTCCGAAGGCTGGGCGAGGGCGGCGGCGTGACAGCCGAGGAGCGCGACCGCGAAGGGAAGAAGCAGGCGGATGAACATCAGGATTTCGACCGATCTTAGGTATATTTGGTGCTCCGCACAAGCAAGCTCGCCTTACAGGTGCCTGAACTTCCCGAAGTCGAAGTGACGCGACGAGGCCTCGCCCCGCATTTGGCTGGACGCGTTATCTCGGCAGTGCAAGTGCGCGAGCCGCGACTTCGCTGGCCGGTGCCGGCCGTCGTGCGTCGACTCGCCGGGCGCACGGTGCGTTCGGTGCTGAGGCGAGGCAAATACCTGCTCGTCGATTGCGGCGACGGGCACCTGATCCTGCATCTCGGCATGTCAGGCAGCCTGCGCATGCTGCCGCCGGGCACGCCGGCCGAGAAGCACGATCACTTCGATCTCGAGCTCGGCGACCGCATCCTGCGGCTTCGCGATCCGCGCCGCTTCGGCGCGGTGCTCTGGACAAGCGACGCGCTCGATCGGCATCCGCTGCTCGCCAATCTCGGTGTCGAGCCGCTCTCACGCGCGCTCGATCCGGCCGCGCTGTATGCGCTCACTCGCCGGCACCGCGCGCCCATCAAGCAATTCCTCATGGACGGCCGGCGCGTCGTCGGCGTCGGAAACATCTACGCGAGCGAAAGCCTTTTCAGGGCCGGCATCGATCCACGGGTGCCGGCGAATCGTTTGACGATCGCGCAATGCGCGAGGCTTGCGAAAGCGATCAAGGAAACACTGCGCAGCGCGATCCGCGCGGGCGGCTCGAGCCTGCGCGACTACGTGCGGGCCGACGGCATGCGCGGCGAAGCGCAAAACCGCCACTGGGTCTACGAGCGCGAGGGCAAGGCCTGCCGCCGCTGTGGCACGCCGGTGAAGCGGCTCGTGCAAGGCGCCCGTTCGACGTACTACTGCCCTCGCTGCCAGACGAAAAAGAGCTAGCGCTTCGTCTTCTTAAAGCGCGCCGCGACGCGCGGGTCGACGAACTTCGAGACATCGCCGCCGAGGGTCGCGATCTCGCGCACGAGCGTGGCGGAAATGAACATGTGCTGCTCGGAGGGCGTCATGAAGATGGTTTCGAGGTCCGGGTAAAGGCTGCGGTTCATTCCAGCAAGCTGAAACTCGTATTCGAAATCCGACACCGCGCGCAGGCCGCGCAGCACGACGCGCGCGCCTTGCTGCCGCACGAAGTCGATGAGAAGGCCGCTAAAGCCGACGACCTGCACATTTCTCACATCGGCGAGGACCTCGCGCGCGATTTCGATGCGCTCGTCGAGCTTGAAGTAGGTTCTCTTCGCGTCGCTCGCGGCAATGCCGAGGATCAGCTGATCGAAGAGCCGGCTCGCCCGGCGCACGATCTCCTCGTGGCCGCGGGTCAGAGGATCAAACGTTCCCGGGTATACCGCCTTGATCATCACCTCTCCATGCGAAGAGCTGGTAGCTCACCTGGCCCGCGCGCCCACGCTTGAGCTCGCGCCACGGCGCCGGCGGCTCGCAGGGCGACGGCGCCTCCACGTAGACGCGCGCGCCCTCGGCAAGTCGCGCGCCAAGCCGCACGAGCACAAGAGCGAGCGCATTGTGCCCGAACGGTGGATCGAGAAAGACGACGTCGAATCGCTCGTTGGCCCGATCCAGGTATGCGAGCGCGTCCTCGCAGACGACTTCAACGCTGCGGGCGCCGATCGCATCGCGCGTCGCTTGCAGTGCCGAGCATGCGCCGTGATCGGCTTCCACCATCACGACGCGTACGGCGCCGCGCGAAGCCGCCTCGAAGCCGAGCGCGCCGGAACCCGCGAAAAGATCGAGGCAACTCTGACCGTCGAGCCATTGTCCCAGCCAATTGAAGAGCGTCTCGCGCACTCGGTCGGGCGTCGGCCGCAGCCCGGGGCGCGACGCGACGCGGATGCGCCGTCCACGGTAGTGCCCCGCAATGATGCGCACCTGCCCTTTGTTAGAATGCACTGATCGATGGTAGCAGCGCTTTCCTGGGCCGCGCGCCTGAAGAATGGTCTTGCGCGCACGCGGGAGGTGCTCAACACCCCCGTCTCCGAGCTCTTCGTCCGCCGCCGCGTCGACGAATCGCTTTTCGAAGATCTGGAGACGGCGCTTCTGCAGGCCGACTGCGGTGTCGCAGCGACCGACTGGTTGCTCGAGTCGCTGCGCGAGAAGGCGCGAAAGGAGCGGATCGAGGACGCCCAAGTCCTCAAGGGCGCGCTCAAGGACTCGGTGAGCGAGCTCTTGAAACCGCTCGAGCGGCGTCTCGACACTTCGCGCGCCAAGCCATGCACGATCATGATCGCGGGCGTCAACGGCTCGGGCAAAACCACCTCCATCGGCAAGCTCGCGAAGTGGCTCCAGTCGCAGGGAAAAAGCGTGCTCCTCGCCGCGGGCGACACGTTCCGCGCCGCCGCGCGCGAGCAGCTCACGGCGTGGGGCGATAAAAACAACGTGCCGGTGATGGCCCAGGCAGGCGGCGACCCGGGCGCGGTGGTGTTCGATGCGCTGACCGCGGCGCGCGCTCGCGGCACGGACGTCGTGATCGCCGACACCGCCGGACGCTTGCCGACGCAACTGCATCTCATGGAAGAGATCCGCAAAGTGAAACGCGTCGCTGCTAAGGCGCAGGCCGGTGCGCCGCACGAGGTGCTGCTCGTGCTCGACGCCAATACCGGCCAGAACACGCTCGCGCAGGTCAAAGCCTTCGACGAGGCGTTGGGGCTGACGGGCCTCGTTCTCACCAAGCTTGACGGCACGGCCAAGGGCGGCGTCGTGTGTGCGATCGCTCGCGAGCGCCCGGTGCCTTTGCTCTTCGTCGGCGTGGGGGAGGACATCGACGACCTGCGGCCCTTCGTCGCGCGCGAGTTCGCCGAGGCGCTGGTTGGTTAGCTTCTCCGCCGTCGCCAAACGCTACCCAGGCGGCGAAGAAGCTCTAAAGAACGTCAGTTTCGCGGTTGAGGCCGGCGAGCTCGTCTTCATCACCGGCCGTTCCGGTGCCGGCAAGTCGACGCTCCTCAAGCTGATCGCCGCGGTCGAGCGCCCGAGTGCTGGCAACGTCCTAGTCAATGGCCAGAACGTGGGCGCATTGAAGCGGGCCGCCATTCCTTATTTGCGTCGCAACCTCGGCCTCGTTTTCCAGGACCAGAAGCTTCTGTACGACCGCTCGGTCTACGACAATGTCACGCTGCCGCTCGCGTTCTCGGACTACGCGCCCAAGGAAGCGGCGCGCCGCGCTCGCGCGGCGCTCGACAAGGTCGGACTCCTCGCGCGCGAGAAGGCCAACCCGGTCCAGCTCTCCGGCGGCGAGCAGCAGCGGCTGGCCATCGCACGCGCAGTGGTGAACCGGCCGTCGATCCTTCTCGCCGACGAGCCGACCGCGAACCTGGATGCCGAGTCGGCGCGCCGCATCCTGGAGATCTTCGTCGACTTCAACCGCGTCGGCGTCACGGCCCTGATCGCCACGCACGACCAGGCCTTGATCTCGACGTACGGCAAACGGCAACTGCGGCTTGAACGCGGGCAGGTGGAGTGAGGACTTGGCTTCGCCACCATAGGCACGCGTTCCTGCGCGCGGGACGGCGGTTGGGCGCGCTCAATACGCTCGTGATTGGCATCGCGCTCGCGCTGCCCGTCGGCGGTTACGCGCTCGTCGAAAGCCTTCGCACGCTCACCGGCCGCTTGACGCTCGAGCCGCAAATCTCGCTCTTTCTCGACGCCAAAAACGCCGACGCCCACGGGCTCGCGGCGCGCATCCGCCGCGACACACGGGTGGCCGGCGTTCGCTTCGTACCGCGCGAGCAAGCGCTAAAGGATCTCGCCGCCGTTCAGGGCGTACCCGAGCTCGTCAGCGCGCTCGGCCGCAACCCGCTTCCCGATGCGCTCGTCGTGCGCGCCACACCCGAGGCGCTCGCGCCGCTCGCGACCGAGCTCGCCAAGCTCCCGGGCGTGGCTTACGTGCAGGCAGATGCGCTGTGGGCCGAGCGGCTCGGGCGCCTCGCGCGCCTCGCGCGTCTCGCGCTCTGGCTACTGGCCGCGACGCTCGCCGGGGCGCTCATCGCTGTCACGTTCAATACAATCCGCCTGCAGATCCTCACGCAACGCGAAGAGATCGAGGTCTCGCGCCTCCTCGGCGCTACGGACGCATTCATTCGCCGCCCGTTTTATTACGCCGGATTCCTGCAGGGCCTCTTGGGCGGGATGGTCGGCCTCGGGCTCGTCTATGGCACGTTCGCGTTATTGAACCGGGAGGTGGCGGCGCTTGCCCAAACCTACGGGTCCGGTTTCCGCCTCACTGTTCCCGGCCCGGCCGACGCAGCGACCATCGTCCTCTTCGGCGCCCTTCTCGGCGCTTTGGGCGCGCATGGGTCGGTGAGTCGGCAACTGCGGGAGATGTGAGCACACGCTCTCGACCAGTGGTGCGAGCGGCAACCATTTAGCCGCTTAGCACTCTAAATACCTGAGTGCTAAACTTGGCCTCTCAAGGAGGAATGCGAATGGCTGTGCAGGCAACGATGCCCTTGCCGGTGTCGGCGACGATGCCGATGCCCACGGGCAGCCTCGACGCTTATATCCAGACGGTGAACCGCTTTCCGATCCTGAGCGCGGAAGAGGAGCGGGGCCTCGCGCTGCGGTTCCGTGGAGAGGGCGATCTCGAAGCGGCGCGCGGGCTCGTCCTTTCGCACCTGCGCCTCGTGGTCGCGATCGCGCGCGGCTATCTCGGCTACGGACTGCCGCACGCGGATTTGATTCAGGAAGGCAACATCGGCCTCATGAAGGCGGTGAAGCGCTTCGACCCGGAGCGCGGCGTGCGGCTCGTCTCGTTCGCCATCCACTGGATCAAGGCCGAGATGCACGAATACATTCTGCGCAACTGGCGCCTCGTCAAAGTGGCGACCACCAAGGCGCAGCGCAAGCTCTTTTTCAACCTGCGCTCGATGAAAAAGGATCTCGGACCGATGACGCATGCCGACGTCGCGCGCGTCGCCGAAGAGCTGAGCGTCAAGCCCCAAGAAGTGGTCGAGATGGAAACCCGCCTGTCTGGCCAGGAGCTAGCGTTCGAGGGCGAGCGCGATGACGAGGAAGCTCACGCCCCGGTGCACTACCTCTCGGACGACGGCGCGGAGCCCTATCGTGTGCTTGAGGCCGAGGAATCGGAGCGCGTGCAGAGCGAAGGCCTGCACAAGGCGCTCGCGACGCTCGACGCGCGCAGCCGTCGTATCGTCGAGGCGCGCTGGCTGCGCGAAAAGGACGCTGCGACCCTGCACGACCTCGCCGCGGAGTTCAACGTGTCGGCGGAGCGCATCCGGCAAATCGAGGCGAAAGCGCTCGACAAGATGCGCAAGCTCCTGCCGGCGCCGGCCTGAGGCGCAGCAGCGACTTACACACGGCCGCTTCGCGCGGCCGTTTTCATTTCTGGAGGCTCCATGGCGAATTTCATCGGCGCGATCGGCGTGGCGCTGTTGCTCGCTGCGTTTCTGCTCAATCTGCTGAAGGTCCTGCGGGCGGAGGGTTTTACTTATGGCGTGCTCAACCTTGTGGGTGCGGCGCTCGCCTGCTACTCCTCGTACCTGATCGACTTCGTGCCGTTCGTCATTCTCGAGGGCGTCTGGACGCTCGCCGCGGCCTTCGCCCTGGCGCGTGCCGCCTTCACCCCTGCTTCAGGATGACGCGCAGGTCTTCGGGCAAGTCCTGCGCGAGCCGGTCATGGCGCACGAGGAGCCGTAGCCGCCCCTGCGGGTCGATGACATAACTCTGGGCGCTGTGGTCGACGGTGTAGGTATCGCCCTGTTTTCGCTTTTCGTAGTAGATCTTGAATTCCTTCGCGACGCGCGCCGTCTGCTGCGGGTCGCCGCGCAAGGCGATGAATCGCGGATCGAAGGCGTGCACGTACCGGTCGAGATCGGCCGCCGTATCGCGCTCGGGATCGACGGTAACGAAGAGGACTTGCACGCGCTCGGCCTCGGCACCTAGGTCCTTCATGACGCGTGCGAGATCGGCGAGCGTGGTGGGACAGACGTCCGGGCAATGCGTGAAGCCGAAAAAGAGCACCACCGCCTTGCCGCGGAAATCTTCGAGGTGGCGCACGCGGCCGCTCGCGTCGGCGAGCTCGAGCGCTTTGCCGTAGTCGACGCCGGTGATGTCCGTGCTCTTGAACTGCGGGCCGCTGCCTGAGCAGGCGGCGAGCACCAGACTAAAGGTAATGATCGACCAGTAGCGCAGTGAAGAGAAACGCGAGATAGGCAATCGAGTAGCGGAAGGTTTTCTGGGCGACGGCGTCGCTGTAAGCGAAATGGACGCGCAGCGCATAGCCGACGAACACCGCCCCGAGCGCGAGCGCGGCAAGAAAATAGACGACGCCGCTCATGCGCACCACGTACGGGAGGAGGCTAGTACCAAAGAGGATCAGCGTATAGAGCAGCACCTGCAGGCGCGTGTAGTGCTGTCCGTGCGTCACTGGAAGCATCGGCACGCCGGCACGGGCATAGTCCTGGGTGCGATAGAGGGCGAGCGACCAGAAATGCGGCGGCGTCCAGGCGAAGATGATGAGGAAGAGAAGCATGGCGTCGCTGCTTACCTCGCCGGTGACCGCCGCCCAACCGAGCACCGGTGGCATCGCGCCGGAGGCGCCGCCGATGACGATGTTTTGCGGCGTCGCGGGCTTCAGCACGAGCGTATAGACGATCGCATAGCCGACGAACGTCCCGACGGTCAGCCACATAGTGAGCTCGTTCACATAGCGCGCCAGCACCCACAGGCCCAAGGTGCCGATGACACTCGCGAAGGCGAGCGTCTGCGCCGCGCTGAGCTCGCCGCGCGGCAGCGGTCGCCAACGCGTGCGCTGCATCAGCGCATCGATTTTGTGTTCGACCAGGCAGTTGATAGCGGCCGCCGCGCCAGCGACGAGCGCGATCCCGAGCGTCGCCGGGATCAGCACGCGCAACGCCACCATCCCGGGCGTCGCGAGGAACATGCCGATCACGGCGGTAAAGACGATGAGCGAGACAACACGCGGCTTCGTCAGCGCGTAAAAAGCGCGCAGCCGCTGCGCGAGACCGAAAGGAAGGACGTGGACGCTCACCAGGAGAGACGTAAGCCGCGGAAAGCGAAAAAGTTTAGCACGACGAGCATGACGAGAAGGAGCGCGGCGCCCGCGTTGTGCGCGGCGGCGAGCGCGAGCGGCAAGCCGAACGCGACGTTCGCCACCCCAAGGGAAAACTGTAGGAGGACAAGCGCGCCAAGCACGCTCGCGGGCGCTCGCTCGATACGCCAGACGCGCGCCGCGGCAATGAGCACCAGCGTGAGCACGACGAGCGCGAAAAGACGGTGCGTCCAATGGATCGCGATGAGCGCTTCGAGCGGCAGCAGCCCACCCTCCCCCGTACGGCCGAGCTCGCGCACGACGTGAAAGGCATTGGCAAAGTCCATCGCTGGCACGGCCGCACCGCGGCACCACGGCAGATCGGGACAGGCGAGCGCGGCGTAATTTGCGCTCACCCAACCGCCGAGTGCGATCTGCACCGCCAACGCGCCAAGCGCGAGCGCGGCGATGGGTCGTAAAGCGCGCGCGTTCGACGCTGTGGTGTGCGGCCATTGCGAAAGCGCGAGCCACACGAGGAGCCCGAGCGTCGCCATGCCCCCGAGCAGGTGGGCGGTGACGACGGCGGGTTTGAGGAGCATGGTCACCGTCCACTTGCCGAGCGCCGCCTGAAACGCCACCAGGAGGACGAGCGCACAGGCAATGGCTCGCGAGCGCCGAGCCCGCCAGGCGGCGATGGCGAGCGCGACGATGACGAGACCCAACGTCGCGGCAAAGTAGCGATGCACCATCTCTTTCCATGCCTTGGCATGCGCCGCACTGTCGCCAATGTCTGCGGGCAGCGGCCGCCCATAGCAAAGCGGCCAGTCGGGGCACCCGAGGCCCGCGTCGGAGAGGCGCACGTAGGCACCGACGACGACGACGATGAGTGCTAGGGCGGCGGCCGCAACCGAAAGGACGCGAAGCGCCTTCATCCGACGCTTGAGTACTTCATCAGCCGCTCGAGATCCTTGATGACGCGCGACGGATCGGGGTCGGCGGCAAAGCGCATCATCAGGTTGCCGAGCGGATCGACGAGATAGATGTGCGCAAGCAGATCGCCACCGAAGGCCCGCTGGAAGCCCGGCGGAGCCGACGCGACCTGCGCGCCTTCGATCGCCGCGAGCACGCGCGCTGCAGGTCGTCCGGCATCGGTGACGAGCCACAGCCGCGCGACGCGCGCGGCGTCCTTGCCGAGCGCAAGGCGCACCTGGCGCACGACATAGAGCTTGCGCTCGCAGCTCTCCGAACAGGACGCGGCATCGAAGGTGACGAGCACCCACTTTCCGCGCAGCGGCGCGAGCGGACCGTCGAGCGGCCGCGGCTCGAGGAGCTCGCCGTAATTCGCCGCCTCGCCGGGCACCCAGCCAAAGTGATAGACCAAGGCGGCAACCGCGAAGGGCGCCGCGCAGACGACA
>JBHELS010000282.1:0-4136 GCA_046263015.1 Burkholderiales bacterium
CCTGAGCTCGGCGCGAACTGACCGGTGAGCAAATTGAAGAGCGTCGTCTTCCCGGCACCGTTCGGGCCGATGATGGAATGGAGGGTACCCGCCTCGATGTGCAGGTTCACCGCGTTGACTGCGGTGAGGGCGCCGAACGACTTCGTCAGGTCGCGCGTTTCGAGAAGCGCCATATGCGCGACCAGGCTTCGACCACGCCGCCGCGGAAGAAGAGGACAACGATGACGAACGCCACGCCGAGAAGGAGCGGCCAGCGCGCCCACACCACGCTCATCGATTCGGAGAGCCAGATGAAGACCACCGAGCCGATGATCGGTCCGTAGAGCGATCCCGAGCCGCCGATGAGCGTCGCGAAGACGACGTTCCCGGAGAACACGAAGCCGATCGACTCGAGCGGCACGATGCCGAAGAGCATCGCGTAGAGGACGCCCGCGAACCCGGAGAAGGCGCCGCCGATGACGAACGCGAGCAGCTTGAAGCGCGGCACGTGGTAGCCGACGGCTTCGGCGCGTACCTCGTTCTCGCGGATCGCCTGCAGGATCTTGCCGAGCGGCGATTCGACGATGCGCTTCATCGCCCACAGCGAAAAGAGGAAGAACGCCGATACTGCAATGTAATAGGCGAGCGGTTGGCCCAATTCGACGCCGAAAAGCGGCGGGCGCGGAATGCCCGGCATGCCGTCTTCGCCGCCCGTCACGCTCGTCCACTGGTAGGCGATGAAGTAGAAGAGCTGGTTCAGCGCGAAGGTGAGCATGATGAAGTAGAGGCCCGAGCGCTGCACGCAGAGATACCCCACGAGCAGCGCCGAGAGCGCGCCGATGCCCACACCCACGCCGAGGGCCAGGAAGACGCCGATGCCGTAGTGCTTGAGGAGGTACCCGGCAACGTAGGCGGCGGAACCGAAAAAGGTCGCCTGGCCGAAGGAGAGGAGGCCCGTATAGCCGAGGAGCAGGTTGAGGCCAAGGCCGAAGATCGCGAAGATCCACATTTCCGTGGCGATTGCAGGGCGCACGGCGAGCGGCAAAAGGACGATCGCGGCTACCACAAGCAGGATCGGCTGCTTCATCGGATGCCGAAGAGTCCCTGCGGCCGCACGAGCAACACCGCGGCCATCACGGCGAAGATGACGGCGGTCGACGCTTCGGTCCAGTACGCGGCCACGACGGCTTGCGCAACGCCGATCAGCAGGCCGGCGGCGATCGCGCCGAGCAGGTTACCGAGGCCGCCGAGCGCGACGACGACGAAGGCGATGCCGAGCATGTCGACGCCCATCCCGGGCGAGAGGCCACGGATCGGCGCCGTCAGCGCGCCGGCGATGCCGGCGAGATACGCGCCGAGTGCGAACGCCGCGGTGAAGACGCGGTGGATGTCGATGCCCAGCAGCGACACCATCTCCTTGTTCTCGATGCCCGCGCGCATGATGGCGCCGTAGCGCGTGCGCTCGAGAAATAGCCAGGTGAGGACGACCAAGAGCCCCGCCATGACCATCACGAACAGGCGGTACTTCGGATAGAACGTGAAGCCGAGGTCCATGCCGCCGCGCAGGATGGTCGGCGGCAAATGGCTGATGCCGACGGGGCCCCAGATGACGATGATCAGCTCATTCAGGATGAGCGCCAGGCCGAACGTGAAGAGCAGTTGGTAGTCATGTCCGGCGCTGTACAGGCGCCGGACGCCGGCCCATTCGATGAGCAGGCCGAGGAGCGCGACGCCGATCGGCGCCACGAGGAGCCCCAGCCAGAAGTTGCCGAGCACGCCGACGACCGAAACGAGGAAGTAGGCGCCGATCGCGAAGAGCGCGCCGTGCGCGAAGTTCGGGATGTTGAGCACGCCGGTGATGAGCGACAGACCGAGCCCCATCAGGGCGTACAGCATTCCGGTCGCGATCCCGTTGAGGATCTGGCCGAGGAGGAGTGTCAAGGACTAGAAAATGGTGACAGTCACCATTTGAAAATGGTGACTGTCACCAATTTTTCAGAAGCCGCCGATGTCCTTGCAGGTCGCGTATTCCTTCGGCAACGGCGTGTCGCCGGTGGCGATGACCTCGGCGAGATCGAGCTCCTCCTTCATCGCCTTCTTCGGCTTGCAGCGCAGGAAGAAGTACGGCCTCAGCGTCTGATGCGTGGCTGGATCGACGCGCATTTGGCCGAGGAGATCGTTCACCTCGATGCCCTCGAGCGCCTGGATGACGGCCTGCACTTCGGTCGACTTCGCCTTGTCGAAGCCGGCGAGCATGAGGCGCGTCATCGAGTAGGCGGCGGAGGGCGCATAGCCCGGCGGCGTGCCGAACTTGGCGCGGTAGTTCTTGACGAACTCCTTCGCGACCGGCGTGTCGGCGGTGTAGTAGAAGTTCGTCCCGACCCAAAGGTTCTCGCGGATCTCGGGCGCGAGCTGGATCAGCTCCTCGACGCCCGAGGACCACGCCATGATGAGCGGGATCTTCGGCGTCAGGCCGAAGTTGAAGATTTCGCGCGCGCCGGCGACCGCGTCGCCGCCGAAGTTGATCATCGCCACGACGTCCGGCCGATTGGCCGCCGCCTTCTGCACGTAATTGGAGAACTCGCGCTCACCGAGCGGGTGGCGATCGGCGCCGACGAATTCCAGGCCGTGCGTCTTGCCGACCTCCTTTATGTATTTTTCGACCGACCAGCCGAACGCGTAATCGGCGACCAGGAGGTGCCAGCGCTTCGCTTTCGGATTCGCCTTCATGAAGTTGTCGACCACGGTCTTCGCCGCGGTGTAGGGGCTTGCGGCCCACTGGAACGAGTAACGATGGCATCTCGCGCCCGAGATGTCCTCCGTGCCGCCGCTGAAGAAGTGCAGCACCTTCTTCCTTTTCGCCACCTCGGACACCGCGAGTGCCACGCCGGAGGACCAAGGGCCGATCATGAAGCGCGCGCCTTCGCCATCGATCGCCTCTTCGGCGCGCCGCGTCGAAGTGCCGGCCTGCGTCGCGCCGTCGCGCGTCACGTACTTGATCGGCTGACCGAGGATCTTCATGCCGCGCTCTTCGAGGGCCATGCGCATGCCGCGGTCGTTCAACGGACCGACATCGGCAAAGGCGCCCGTCTGGTCCCACAAGCCGAGCATCACGACCTCCTTGGCCTGAGGGCGAACGATGGCCGGGAAGCCGAGGCCCGCGGCCGCGGCGCCGAACTTCAACACCTCTCTGCGTTTCATCTCGCTCCTCCCTCGTGAAGCGGCGAGCCTACTCCAAACTCTTCGACGGCGGTCGAAGTGTTCCGAATGGACGGGCATGCACCGGGGCGCGACAATCGGGCCATGCAGCCTCGGTGCCTTGCTTCCACCGCTGCGATGCTCGCGGACTCGAGCCGCGCCGCGATCGTGCTTGCATTGATGGACGGCCGTTCGCGCAGCGCGAAGAAGCTCGCCCTGGATGCCGGGGTCACCCCGCAGACGGCGAGCACGCACCTGCGGAAGCTCGTCGGGGCAAAGATGCTCGTCTGGCAGGGGCGCGGACGCTTCAAGTACTTCAGCCTCGCCGGAAGCGAAGTCGCGCAGGCCGTGGAAGCGCTGTCCGGCATCGCCGCCGAGCGCACGCTGCCCTCGGCGGCACGTGAGCTGCGTTTCGCGCGCTGCTGCTATGACCACCTTGCCGGGCAGCTCGGCGTCGCGCTCACCGAGCGCCTTTTGCGACCGGGCAATACGGTGCTCGGCGATCTCGGCATCGATCCCAGCGCGCTCGAAAACTCGCGCCGGCCGCTCTTCAGGTGCTGCACGGACTGGACCGAGAGGCGCCCGCACGTGGCCGGTGCGCTCGGCGCCGCGCTTCTGCGCCGCTACAAGGACGAGCGCTGGCTCGTGGCGGCGGAGAACTCGCGCAAGCTCCTCGTCACGCCGGCCGGCGAGTCCGCCTTCGCTCGCCTTTTCGATATCGCTCCGGCTTTCTTCGCCGCGGTCTGATTCGAATTCGGGGTCAGGGCCGTAATTATTTCGCGCCTGAAGCGCACCCGGCCCCGCCGGTCAGGGCTTACGGATGGAACGTCCTTTGCCCTTCTCCGCGACGATGAACTCCAGCCAGCGCGCCCCCTCGCTCTTGCTCGGGTTCCAGTGGGCGTGCGTCGTTCCCGCGGGAACAAGCAGGCCGTCACCCGGCTTCAAGGTGACGGGCGCCT
>JBHELS010000283.1:0-5405 GCA_046263015.1 Burkholderiales bacterium
CGCGAGTATCAGCGCGCCTAACGCGCCGACGCCCGAAGCCTCGGTCGGCGTCGCGAGGCCAGCCAGGATCGAGCCGAGCGTAGCGGCGATCAGCAGCGCGAGCGGCAGTACGCCGATCACGACTTCACGCAAGATGGCGTACATGCTCGTCACCCGTTCTTCCTTCGGCACCGGCGGCCCGAGGCGCGGATTGATGAAACTGCGCGCCATGAGGTAGACGAGGTAGAGGCCGGCCAGCAGGAGGCCGGGACCAAACGCCGCGGCGTAGAGGTCGGCGACCGACACGCCGAGCACCGGGCCCATGACGATCAGCATCACGGAGGGCGGTATCAGGATGCCCAGCGTGCCGCCTGCGGTGATGGCACCGGCGGAAAGGACCGGGTCGTAGCGCGTCTTGATCATGATCGGCCCAGCCATGATGCCGAGCACCGTCACCGCGGCGCCCACAATCCCGGTCGCCATGGCGAACACGGTCGACGTAAGGATGACCACGATATAAAGCGAGCCGCGTACCGGCGCGAGCACCATGCGCAACGCTGAAAAGAGGCGTTCCATCAACCCCGCCTGCTCGGTGATGAAGCCCATGAAGATGAAGAGCGGCACCGCGGCGAGCAGCTCCTCCTTCATCATGCCGATGGTCTGGAAGTACGCGAGATCGAACACCACGCGGCCGAGCGACAGATAGCCGAAGGTAAGCGCGAGGAACAGCAGCGTGAACGAGATCTGGATGCCGATGAAAATGGCGCCGATCATGACGACCAGCATGACCAGCCCGATCAGGACATCGCCGGTCATATCTCGATCTTCTCCTTGTGCTCGAGCTCGATGCCGGTGCGCCAGGCGTAGACGCTCTTAATGGTCTCGGAGACCCCCTGGACCATGAGGAGCAAGCAGGCGAGCGGCACGACGCTCTTGTACGGCCAGAGGATCGGCCGCCACGGTGTCTGCTCGGACACCTCGCGGATGCCGTAGGCGTAGAGCGCTTCGCTGCCGCTCGCGGCGAATAGCATGATGAGCGACGGGAAGAAGAACAGCAGGTACGAAAGTGAATCGACCATGCCCTTGGTCTGGGCCGACCACTTCTCGTAGAAGAAATCGGTGCGGATGTGGGCGCCTTTGTGCAGCGCATAGGCGGCGCCGAGCATGAAGATCGTGCCGTAGAGCATGTAGGTGATGTCGAACGACCAGATGGTCGGCGCGTTGAAGGCATAGCGCGCGATCACCTCGTAGGCCACTGCGGCGACGAGCGGGATGTTGAGCCAGGAGAGCCACACGCCGGTGGTATCGGTGAATCGATCGATGACGCGAACCGTCTTGATGAGGCCCGCGGACTGCTCAGTCATGCCGCTCCCGCCCGAAATGAAACGGGGGCGGTTAACCGCCCCCGTGGCCGCTCACTGCGTTTTTTTGCCGCCCTTCGCCGCCGTCTTCTCGGGCCAGTAGTAGTTCGCCGCGAACGAATAGGGCGGGAACATGAAGCGCTTAGCCGGCACGACGAGCGAGGCGTACTGACGCTGCGACTCGAGCACTTTCTTGAAGAACGGGTTCTTCTGCGACTCCTCTGCGGCGATCGTGTCCCAGGTCTTGAGGAACTCGGTCAGGATGTCGGGAGGCGTGCGCAGGATGCGAACGCCGTGCTTTTCCTGCAGCTCCTTGATGGCGTCGGCGTTCTGGCGCTGCCATTTCGCCCACCAGACGACGAAGCTCTCGTTCGCCGCGCTCTTGATGATCTCCTGCTGCGTCGGCGTGAGGCCCTTCCAGACGTCCATGTTGAACACCACTTCGCCGATCGTCACGTTCTCGTGCATCCCGGGCGTGTAGTGGTACTTCCAGACGTTGTGGAAGCCCAGGCGGAGATCCTCGACGCCGCCGACCCATTCGGCGCAGTCGATCACGCCGCGCTGCGCCGCGGGGATGATTTCGCCGCCTGGCATGTTGACCGTTGTCATGCCCATCCTCTGGAACACTTCGGCCGCCATGCCGGTCTCGCGGCACTTCATGCCCTTGAAGTCGGCGAGGTTCTTGATCGGGCGCTTGAACCAGCCGAAGGCCTGCGGGCCCGAAGGCAGGATCGGGTACCAGAAGATGTTGAGCTTCAGCTCCTTCTGGAAGAACTCCTGCGCGAGCTCGATGCCGCCGCCATGGTGCATCCAGCCGAAGGCATCGATCATGTCCATGCCGAAGGTGCCGCCGGGACCGCCGGTCATGAGGATCGCGGTCTTGTTCTTGCCGACCCAGTACCCCGACCACGAGTGAGCGCCATCAATCACTTTTTTGTGCGTGGCATCGAGCACTTCGAACGCCGGCACGACCTGGCCCGCCGGCATGGCGTCGATCTTGAGCGTGCCGTTCGAGAGCTTGCCTACGCGCTCGGCGAAGTAGGTGAAGTTCTCGTACAGCGTGAGGCTCGCAGGCCACGTCGCCTGCATCTTGAGCGTGGTGCTTTGCTGCGATTGGGCTGGCGTGCACACGGCTGCGAGAGCAACCGCGGCGGCGAGCCCCTTGACGAACGGCCGCATGGTCCTCCTCCTCCAAGGTGGTTTCAAGGGCGAGGGCAGCCTACACGCTGCCCCATGCCGCGGTCAAACCTCTCTCAGTCGAGCCGTGCGACGACGCCCTGGAGCGTCGGCTCGGGCGCCGGGTAGCGCTCCATGACGAGCGGGTCGTGGCCCGGGATGATGCATTCGCGCGACGCGGCGAGCGAGCGCATGCGCTCGTAGCCATCGAGCATGTCGGCGACCGACCAGACAATGGGAAACGGTCGCCCGTCTTCCATGTTGGCGTAAAAGTGGCTTGCGTCGGACGCGAGGACGAGCGGCCCCCGGCGTGTGGCGATGCGCAAGACCTGTAGGCCCATCGTATGGCCGCCTACGAGGTGCACTGACACGCCCGGAAAGAGCTCGACATCGCCGTCGTGGAAACGCACGCGCCCCTCGTAGACGCGCCGCACCATGCCGACGACATCTTCCACTTCGTACGCCGCGCTAAAGCAGGTGCTGCACATATAGCGCCCCGTGGCATAGCGCATTTCGAGCTCCTGCAGGTGCAGCGTCGCCGCCGGGAAGAGCTCGAAGTTGCCGACATGGTCGTAGTGCAAATGCGTGATCACCACGTCTTTCACCGCGGCCGCATCAACGCCCAAGAGGCGCAGCGCCGCCGCGGGACAGCGCAGATGCTCGCGGCCGCGCTTCGCCGCCATCGCGGCCGAGAAGCCGGTATCGACCACGATCTCCCGGCCGGCGCCGCGCACGAGCCACACGTAATAGTCGAGCGGCATCGGGCCGTTGTGCGGATCGCCGCCAATGAAATTCTCGGCCGCGCGCCGCTCATGATGCGCGTACTTGAGCGCATAGACCTCGTAGCGCGGTTCCATCAAGCGAGGCGCACGCGCGCGAATTTTCGCTTGCCCACCTGCACGGTGAGCGTCTTGCCCGGCAGGAGACGAAGCCCGCGATCGGTAATGCGCTCGCCGTCGATCTTCACGCCGCCCTGCTCGATGGCGCGCGCCGCTTCGGAGGCGCTCGCCGTTAGCTGCGAGAGCTTGAGGACCTGCGTGACCGGAAGTCCGTCCGGCGGGGCGGCGAGCGTCAGCTCCGGCATGTTTTCGGGCAGGACGCCGTGGCGAAAGCGCTGCTCGAACTCCGCCTCGGCCGCCTCGGCCGCCGCGGGGCCCTGGAATCGGGCGACGATCTCCTTCGCGAAGCGCACTTTCACATCGCGCGGATTCGCGCCCGAGGCGACCTCTTTTTTCCAGCCGGCGATCGTGGACCGCGATTCTAACGAGAGCAGTTGGATGTAGCGCCACATGAGCGTATCCGAGACGGACATGAGCTTGCCAAACATCTCGGCGGGCGGCTCGGCGATGCCCACGTAGTTGCCGAGCGATTTCGACATCTTCTCGCGCCCGTCCAGACCTTCGAGGAGCGGCATCGTCAGGATCACCTGCGGCTCCTGGCCGTAGCTGCGCTGGAGCTCACGACCGACGAGCAGGTTGAACTTCTGGTCGGTGCCGCCGAGCTCGACATCGGCCTTCATCGCCACCGAATCGTAGCCCTGCATCAGCGGATACAGGAGCTCGTGAAGAGCGATCGGCTTCTCCGCGGCGAAGCGTTTGGAGAAGTCGTCCCGCTCGAGGAGCTGCGATACGGTGTACTTGGCGGCGAGGCGGATGATGCCTTCGGCGCCGAGCTTGTCCGACCACTCGGAGTTGTAGAGTATCTGCGTATTCTTGGGATCGAGGATCTTGAACACTTGCTCTTGATAGGTGCGCGCATTCTTCTCGATCTCCTCGCGCGTGAGCGGCGGTCGCGTCTGGTTCTTGCCCGTCGGGTCGCCGATCATGCCGGTGAAGTCGCCAATGAGGAATTGCACGTGGTGGCCGAGCTGCTGGAAGTCGCGCAGCTTGTTGATCACCACGGTATGGCCGAGGTGCAGATCCGGCGCCGTCGGGTCGAGGCCGAGCTTGACGCGGAGGGGCCTCTCGCTCGCGAGTTTTTTGCGCAGTTCCTCCTCGACGATCAGCTCGTCGCACCCCCGACGGATGGTCCGGATGGCCTGCTCAATGGCCGTCATGTTTCGATTGCGCCTCGACGCGGCTTTGCTAGACTGCGCAGGCTTCTGAATAGAAAGAAATTCTAGCGGATTCAATGCGGTTCTTCGCTACGCGCAAGCGCTCGATCGCGATCGGCCTCCTCGCGGGCTGCGTCGCCGTCGCCGCGTTCGCCACCATCGCGCCGCCGAGCGACGCCGGGGCGCCGCCCGAAGCGACCTTGCGTATCGAAGCGCTCGATTTCCAGGCGCACGAAGTCGAATCGCCTCTGCAGTACCTGCGCGAGGAACAGTTCCAGCGCGGCGATACCCTCGCCGGTTTTCTCGACCGCCTTGGCATCGACGACTCCCTCGTTTCCCGCCTCGCGCGCGCGCCCGCGTTGCGCGCGCTGCGTCCGGGAACGACCGTACTCGCGGACGTGCTCGCCGACGGCACGCCGAAATCGCTGAGCTATCTCACAGGGCGCGATACGCAAATGCGTATCGTGCGCGAAGGCGAGACCTTCCGCGCCGTCGAAGAGCAAGCGCCGCTCGAGACGCGCGTCATGATGAAGTCGAGCGTGATCCGCAGCTCGCTTTTCGCTGCGAGCGACGCCGCCGGCATCCCCGACAGCATCGCCATGCAGCTTGCCGATGTCTTCGGCGGCGACATCGACTTCTATCGCGATCTACGCAAAGGCGATCGCTTTAGCGTCGTGTACGAGCTCCACCACCTGGCGGGCCGTCCGGTACGTGCCGGGCGGCTGCTCGCTGCCGAGTTCGTGAACCAGGGACGCACGTTGCGCGCGGTGCATTTCGGCTCGAGCTACTACGCGCCCGACGGCCGAAACCTCAGGAAAGCGTTCCTGCGCGCGCCG
>JBHELS010000284.1:0-5370 GCA_046263015.1 Burkholderiales bacterium
ACACGACGATGCTTGTCGGCACCGCCCGGTATCTCGCCGAGACGCGTCAATTCGACGGCACGGTGGTCTGCATCTTCCAGCCGGCGGAGGAAGGCGGCGGCGGTGCCCAAGTGATGCTGAAAGAGGGCCTGTTCGAGCGCTTTCCCGTCAATGAGGTTTACGGCCTGCATAACTGGCCGGGCCTTCCGCCCGGGAAGATGGCGGTACGCGCGGGTCCGGTGATGGCGGCCACGGACGAGGTACAGATCATGGTGCGCGGTCGCGGCGGCCATGGCGCCATGCCACACCTCGCTGTTGATCCGGTGGTGGTCTCCGCGCACCTGATCACCGCTCTGCAGACCATCGCCAGCCGCAGCGTCAACCCCGTCGATGCGGTGGTCGTCAGCATCTGCTCGCTCGCGACGAGCCAGGTCGGCGTGTTCAACGTCATCCCGGACCACGTGAAGCTCGTCGGCACGGTGCGGAGCTTCCAGCCGCAGACCCGCGACCTCGCCGAGCGGCGGGTGAAGGAGATCGCGACCAAAACCGCGGAGGCCTTCGGGGCAAGCGCCGAGGTCGCTTATGCGCGCGGTTATCCGGCCACGATCAACAGCGCGCGCGAGGCTCGCTTCGCCGCGGAGGTCGGCAAGCGGCTCTTCGGCGCCGAGAACGTGATCACCGAGCACGAGCCGACCATGGGCGGCGAAGACTTCGCCTACTTCCTGCAGGAGCGTCCCGGCGCCTATGTCTTTCTTGGCCAGGGCGGCGCGGCCGGCGGTTGCCTGCTGCACAACCCGAACTACGATTTCAACGACGAGGTGATCCCGCTCGGCGCGGGCTACCTCGCCGCGCTCGCCGAAGAGGCTTTGCCGCTTACATAACGGGAGGAAACATGCGCATCTGGCTCGCCATTCTCGCGCTCATCATGGCGCCAGCCCATGCCGTCACGCTGAAGTGGGCGGCGCAAAACGACATCCTGACGATGGACCCGCACTCGCAGAACCATGCGACGACGCACGCCATCATGCAGTACACCTACGAAGGACTCACGCGCTACGGCAAGGACTATCAGATCGAGCCCTGCCTCGCGACGAGCTGGGAGAAGATGTCCGAAACCCAGTACCGCTTTCACCTGAGAAAGAACGTCAAGTTCCACGACGGCAGCCCCTTCACCGCCGACGACGTCGTCTTCTCCTTCGGCCGCATCAAGCAGCCGCAGGGGACGAACCAGATTTATGTCGCGGGCATCAAGGAAGTGAAGAAGGTCGACGACGATACCGTCGACTTGATCCTCGAGGGACCGCATCCGCTTCTTTTCAAGAACATCGTCGACTTCCGCATCATGAGCAAGTCCTGGTCGGAGAAGAACCGCTCTCAGAACATCCAGGACTATTCCAAGAAGGAAGAGACCTATGCCTCGCGCAACACCAACGGCACCGGGCCCTACATCATCAAAGGCTGGGAGCCGGACAAGCGCATCCTGATGACGGTGAACAAGGACTGGTGGGGCAAGCTCGACGGCAACATCACCGAGGTCGTCTATACGCCGATCAAGTCCGACGCGACGCGCGTCTCGGCGCTTCTCTCCGGCGAAGTGGACCTCGTCACCGATCTGCCGACGCAGGACGTCGAGCGCCTGCGCAAGGAGTCGGCGCTCAAGATCCTCGATGGCCACGAGGTGCGCACCATCTTCATCGGTCTCGACCAGCATAACGATGAATTGAAATACGCGAGCATCAAGGGCAAGAACCCGTTCAAGGACGTGCGCGTGAGGAAGGCGCTCAACATGGCGGTCGACCGCGAGGCGATCCGCAAGGTGGTGATGCGCGGCCTCTCGATCCCCGCCGGCATCATGATCGCCCCCGGCGTGCATGGACACTCGAAGGACATCGACCTCGTGGCGAAATTCGATCCCGCCGGCGCGAAGAAACTTCTCGCGGAAGCGGGCTACCCGGACGGTTTCGAATTCACGCTCGACTGCCCGAACAACCGCTACGTGAACGACGAGAAGATCTGCCAGGCGCTCGTTTCGATGTGGGCGCGCGCGGGACTGCGGGTGCGGTTGAACGCCCAGCCCTTCGCCACGTATATCCCGAAGCTGCTCAACTTGGACACGAGCGCCTACATGCTCGGCTGGGGCGTGCCGACATTCGACGGGCTCTACACCCTGCAATCGCTCGTTCGCACCAAGACCTCCGGCGCCGACGGCAGCTTCAATCAGGGACGCATCAGCGACAAGAAGCTGGACGAAATGATCGACCGCCTGAAGGTCGAGACTGACGTCAAGAAGAGGGACGCGCTGCTAAAAGAAGCGCTCGAGATCACTCGCGACCAGGCCTATTACGTACCGCTGCATCACCAGATGCGGCCCTGGGCGATGAAGAAGGGCGTCAGCATCGTCTACAGTCTCGACGATCGGCCGCAGGCCCGCTTCGCTACCGTGAAGTGATCCTCCGGCGGGTTTGGCAGCACGATCTCGCCTGGAGCTTTAGGCGCTCGCCGGTCACCGTCGTCGCGGCCGCGCTGACCGTCCTCTGCGTCGGCGCCGCGCTCCTCGCGCCCTGGGTGTCGCCGCAGGACCCGTTCGACATGGCGGCGTTGAACTTGAGCGACGCCTTCATGCCGCCCGCCTGGGACGACAAAGGCGTCGCGCGATACCCGCTCGGCACCGACAACCAGGGCCGCGACATCCTGTCGACGATCATGCACGGCGCGCGCATCTCGCTCGGCGTCGGCCTCGCGGCGGTGCTTTTCGCGCTGGTGCTCGGCGTGTCGCTCGGCCTGCTCGCCGGCTACCTCGGCGGGCGCATCGACGCCATCGTCATGCGCATCGCCGATGTGCAGCTTTCCTTTCCTGCGATCCTGATCGCGCTATTGATCGACGGCGTGGCGCGCGTCGCGCTGCCGGGCGACCGGCACGACGATCTCGCCATCCCGGTGCTCGTCATCGCCATCGGCTTCGCCGGCTGGGTGCAATACGCGCGCACGGTGCGCGGCTCGACCATGGTGGAGAAGGGGAAGGAGTACGTGCAGGCGGCGCGCGTCATCGGCCGCCGCCCGCTCGCCATCATGCTTTCGCACGTGCTGCCCAACGTGATCGGACCGGTGCTCGTCATCGCCACCATCCACATCGCCACCGCGATCATCACCGAGGCGACGCTTTCCTTCCTCGGCGTCGGCGTACCCGCCACGCGGCCCTCCCTCGGCACGCTGATTCGCATCGGCAACGAATTTCTCTACTCGGGCGAGTGGTGGATCACGGTCTTCCCCGGCGTCGCGCTCGTCGTGCTGGTTCTCTCGGTCAACCTGCTCGGCGACTGGCTGCGCGACGCGCTCAATCCGAAACTTCGTTGAACATGCTCGACGTGCGCGAGCTGCGAGTGGAGTTCCCGACGCGCCGCGGCGCGCTGCGAGCGCTCGACGGCGTGACGTTTTCGGTCGCGCCGGGCGAAGTCCTTGGCGTGGTCGGAGAATCGGGGGCCGGCAAGTCGATCACCGGGCTTGCGATCATCGGCCTTCTCGAGCCGCCGGGGCGCATCGCCGGCGGCGAGGTTCGGCTGGAGGGGCGGCGAATCGACAATCTCGCACCCGAAGAAATGCGCAAGCTCCGCGGGCGCAGGATCGGCGTCGTCTTCCAGGATCCGCTGACCTCGCTCAATCCGCTCTACAGCATCGGCCGCCAACTCGAGGAAACCATCCTCACGCACCTCCCGATGAGCAAATCGGATGCGCGCAGCCGTGCGCTCGCGCTCTTAGGCGAGGTCGGCATTGCCGGCGCCGAGGCGCGCTACGACCACTATCCGCACCAGTTCTCAGGCGGCATGCGACAGCGCGTGGTCATCGCCCTCGCGCTCGCCGCGGAGCCGCGTCTGCTGATCGCCGATGAGCCGACCACGGCGCTCGATGTCTCGATCCAGGCGCAGATCATCGCGCTTCTCAAGCGCCTCGCGGCCGAGCGCGGCGCCGCGGTCATGCTGATTACCCATGACATGGGCGTCATCGCCGAGACCGCACACCGGGTTGCGGTGATGTATGCCGGGCGCATCGTCGAGATCGGCGCCGTGCGCGACGTCATCCATACGCCGCGCCATCCGTACACCGCCGGCCTCATGGGCTCGATCCCGCGCATTGCTGCGAAGAAGGGCCGGCTGGTGCAAATCGATGGCGCGATGCCACGCTTGAACGCCATCCCGAACGGCTGCCCGTTCAACCCGCGCTGCACGCGGCGCTTCGCGCGCTGCCTCGCGGAGCGGCCGGAACTCATGCCGGCGGGGCCGAGCCGCGCCGCGTGCTGGCTCCATGCCGCTGCTTAAGCCGCGCCTCATGTCGTCCCCGCGCAGGCGGGGACCCAGCTTTCTTTTAAAAAATCCTGCGTTCCCGCTTTCGCGGCAACGACAAGCTACGAATGCTGCTTAAGCTCGAGCGGGTCAGCCGCGATTTCGACGTATCGCGGCCGTGGCTCCATCGCCTGCTCGAGCGCGAGCCGCGGCGCATCCTGCGCGCCGTCGATGCGGTGAGCTTCGAGGTGGACACCGGCGAGACGCTCGCGCTCGTCGGAGAATCGGGCTGCGGCAAGTCGACGGTCGCGCGCCTGATCGTCGGCCTCTATCCGCCGAGCGAAGGCCGCGTCGAGTTCCGCGGCCGGCGGTTGCAGATGATCTTCCAGGATCCCTACGCGAGCCTGAATCCGCGCTGGCGCGTGCGCGACATCATCGCCGAGCCGATCCGCGTCCTCGGTACCGCGGCACGGGTGGAAGACACGCTGGAGCAGGTCGGTCTCGCGCCCGACGACGGCGAAAAGTACCCGCACGAGTTCTCCGGCGGTCAACGGCAACGCATCTCGATCGCGCGCGCGCTCGCCGGCGAGCCGGATTTCCTGGTCTGCGACGAGCCGACCTCCGCGCTCGACGTGTCGGTGCAGGCGCAGATCTTGAACCTGATGGGCGAGCTACAGCGGCGTCTCGGCCTCACCTATCTCTTCATCTCGCACAACCTCGCCGTCGTGTCGCAGGTCGCCGATCGCGTCGGCGTCATGTACCTCGGCCGCATCGTCGAGCTCGCGCAGGCGCCCGAGCTCTTCTCCCAGCCGCGCCACCCGTACACCCGCATGCTGCTCGACGCGGTGCCCGATCTTGGCATGAGCGGCAAGCCGAGGACGCCGGTGCGTGGCGAAGTCCCCAATCCGCTCGCCCCGCCCTCCGGTTGCACCTTCCATCCGCGCTGTCCCCTCGCGAACGAACGGTGCACGCAAGAAGTTCCGGCATTCGTCGCTGGCGTGGCGTGCCACGCCGTGGCCGAGGGCCGCGTCTAGCGCAGGTTCGCGACCCCGAAGGGCACGTGCCCGGCGGCGACGAACGCGCGCGCCGAATCGACATGACCGTGCTGGTCGTC
>JBHELS010000285.1:0-5846 GCA_046263015.1 Burkholderiales bacterium
GTGATGATTTCCGCTCTCCAGCTTTCGCGCTCGCCGGCGGGGGGCGAGGAAAGGCGCATCGCTTCGGCGACCGTGTCGAGCAGCACCTTGGGCTCGAAGGGCTTCGTCAGGAACGAAAAGACGCCGCGCCGCGTGGCGCTGACCGCCTCCGGGATTGTGCCGTGCGCGGTGAGGATGACGACCGGCAGCGACGGCGAGTCGCGGTGGATCGCGTCGAAGAGCGCCATGCCGTCCATCCCCTGCATGCGCAGATCCGTCACCACCACTTGCGGGCGCGCTACCGCGAGGCTCGCAAGCGCCGCTTCGCCAGATTCCACCGCCGTCACGTCGTAGCCCGCGGCCGAGAGCCGCATGGCGATCAGCTGCAGGAGGTCCTTGTCGTCGTCGACGAGAAGAACCTTCGGGGTCTCACCGCTCATTGTTCAGTGTCCTCTCCTCAGAAAACCGCAAGATTCTGGCCCGGGCGTCGTTACGCGGCGTCGGCTAGCGCACGCGCCGAACGGCGCGGAAGCGTGACGCGAAAGTGACCGCCCGCCCCGTCGCCGACGACCGCGATCTGCCCGCCGTGCGCTTCCACCAATTCGCGAGCGATCGCGAGGCCCAATCCCGAGCCCTTGATGCGCCCGCCTTCCGCCGCCTTGGTGCGGCCGCGGAAGAAGAGATTGAAAATCGACTCCCGCTCTTCGAGGGGCACGCCGGGCCCCGAATCCACCACTTCGATCACCGCTTCGCCCGCCGCCGAGCGCGCGCGCACCGCGATCATGCCACCGGGCGGCGTGAACTTCACCGCGTTCGAAATCAGATTATCGACGATCGAGCGAAGCTTCTGCGGATCGGCTTCGAGCATCACGGGCTGCGCCTCGATCGTCAGGCGCAGGCCCTTCGCCTGCGCCGCGAGCTCATGCGGGCGCGCCGATTCGCGCACCAGCTCATCGAGCTCGATCGGCCGCACCTCGAGCGACGCGGCAGCATGAAGCGCGCGCTGGTAGTCGAGAAGCTCTTCAATCAGGCGCTGCAGCTTCACGCTGTTGTCGCGCATGATCGATACGACCTGCGCCTGCGCCGGCGCGAGCGGCCCGGCCACCTGATCGTGCAACAGCTCGGCCCCTTCGCGCAACGCGGTTAATGGCGTCTTCAGCTCATGCGAGACGTGGCGCAGGAAGCGGTTTTTCTGCGTCTCGAATTCATCGAGTCGCCGCCGCAGCCAGTCGAGGCGACGGCCGAGATAGCGCAAATCCTCCGGTCCGCGCACCGCGATAGATTTCGAAAAATCGGCGCCACCCAATTGGCGGATCGCGCCATCGATTTCGGAAATCGGGCGCGCGATGTAGCGCGTGAGCGCGAGCGCGATGGTGAGCGCCACCGCGGTGCTGAGGAGCACGAGCACGATGAGGCCGCGCTGCACCTGCTCGGCCTTCAGGCGCAGGCGATGCACCTCTCGATCGACGATGTTGTTATTGATGGCGAGCACTTCGCGCGCGCTCTCGATGAGACCGTCCATGCGCTCGCTCACCACTTTGCGATCGAGCTTCGGGCGCGGGTGCTCGGTCAAGAGATCGTAGAGGCTCTGCTCCTGGTCGACGGTGCGCGAAAGCGCCGCGGTCTGAGACTCGTCGAGCGGCAGCTGCGCGATCTCGTCGACCAGCTGCTTGAAGCTGCGATGCACGCGCGCATAGTCGATCGCGAGCTCCGGGTCGTTCAGCACCGCCATCTGCTGCGCGACGCGCTCGATCGCGGCAATGCGATCGACGAGCGAGCGGCTGGCGCGCGCCGCCTGCGAAGCATTGAAGACCGCGCTACGGCTTAAGCCCGCGAGGCGCTCGGTGTTCCAGGCCGAGTAGGCGAGCGCGCCGACGAGCGGCATCATCACCAGCGTAAAGCCGGTCAGGAGGAGCCCCAGGAAGGAGCGCGGATACGGCAGCACCGACGCCACCGCTCTCGCAGCTGCCTTGAGGGAGCCAAACATCGATAGATCGTTCCATGACCTTGGACCGCGGCCAATGTCTCATGTTCACGACAGTGTCGCCTCTTCCTCCCGTCGTCTCGCGGCGACAGCGGGAGGCCCGGCACCGAGTATGCGGTTCGCACCCACGACCGTGCAATGGGACGGCACGTCGCGCGTCACGACCGCATTTGCGCCGACGGTGGCACCGCGGCCAATGCGCACCGGGCCGAGCAGCTTGGCGCCCGCGCCGATGAAGACGTTATCCTCGATGACCGCCAGATTGCCGCCGTGTTCCCTGGGGGCGACAGGGTCCTTCCGGCCTATGGTCACTTGGTGCATGACCGTCACGCGGCTGCCGAGCTCCACGCCGCGCTCGATCACGATGCCCAAGGGCAAGGGCATGAGGAGCGGTGAGCGGATGCGGCACTCGAGCCGACAGCCGAGGAACCATCCCATGGCGCGCCGCAGGCCGGGCGTCTGCAAAAGTCGCGCGGCGAGCGGATTGGGGCCCACCACCGCCTGCGGATAGCGGCGCTCGACCCGGCATTCGAGCCAGCGCAGGATGGCGCGCTCGACCTGCGTCACCATGGCCGCGAGCGGCTGCTCGGCGCGCACCACCACCGCGTCCTCGGCGTCGAGTCCCGGCGGCCCATCGAACACGACGCGGAAGTCGCCGCGGCGGCTGCCGCCCGCGAGCTGCTCGAACATCTCAACCCCGAGCGGCGCCAGGCGGCCCTGGAGCTGGATCATGAGTTGTGTGCGGCCGGGGTTGTCGCGCCCGGCAAAGAGTATCGACGGCGCGCGCCGCGGCATCCGCGGCAAGCGAAGCCGCCGGCGCGCGCGCCGCAGCTCCGCGAGCCTTGCTCTCAGGCCGTCCCAGTGGTCGCCCTGCGCGGCATGGGCGATGAGGCGCCGGTGCTCCTCTTCGCGGAAGTGCCGGGCCAGGCGCTCGGAGGCGTCCTGCGGATCCTCGCGCCAGAGCGTCGCGAGCCAGCGCGCGCGCTCGTCGCTCAAAGCGCGACGTTCTATCGCCTCGACCAGGGCGCAGACGAAAAGCGCGGCGCTGGTTGCGCCCTCCTCCGCAGCGACGAAAAATCGGGCGGCGAGAAACCGCGGCCGGCCGACATCATCAGTCCAGGCGAACACCGCACGCCATGCGGCGTGAGCGGGGCGATAAAGCTCAACGAGGCGCAGATCGAATTCCTGCGCGAAGCGCGCAACGAGCGCGGGGATGGCGCCGAGCGCAGCCGCGGACACCGCGAGGTCGCATTCTTCGGGCGCGCGCTCGGGCAGCGTTTGCGCATCGGCGAGCAGGCGGAAGGCGACTCGCGCGGCCCGCAGGCGCTCAAGCAGCGCCTCGGCGACGTAGCCGCGGTCTTCCATTAGATGGACGCGCTCGGCTCCGAGCGCAGCACGCACGTGCCGTTCGGAGCAGGGTCGAGCAAAAGCGACGGTGCGAGCGCTGGCACGAAAGGACCGGCATTAGCAATGGTCGTGCCATCGTTCAAAATCAAAGGCTTCGATGCTGCCGGCAGCGAACCCCCGCCTAGTCCTGTTGCCTCCCGGCGACAAACATTCGCGTCATATCGCCGAGACTAGAATGCCCCGCAAACAACTCCAGGAGGGTCCCCCCTGCATGCTGCGCTCGTGGTGTAAGGCTGCGGCTTCGGCGCTCGTCGCATTGCCGATCTGCGCAGCCGCCTTCGAAGCTGTCGATGTGCTGCCTTCCGCGTCGAGCGGCCTCTATCCCGCCTATCCCAGCGACCCGGTACCGCCTTACACGTTCTGGGCGCAGGCGGGCGTCATGTACGACAGCAACATCCTGAGGCAGCCCTCCGGCAATAACCACGAGATCGTGACGAGACTCGGCATCGGTGGTCGCGTCGACCAGCGCGTGATCGGTCGCCAGGGATTGCATCTCGAGGGGCGCGTCGACGGCTACCTGTATGACAAGTTCAACGAGCTCGACAACCTTGCCTACGCGGCGCTCGGCGAATGGCGCTATGAGGTCGGCAACGATCTCTCCGGGGCACTCGGCGTGTCGCGCCGGCGCTTCCAGGCGAGCCTCGCCGAGATCCAGCGCGCGTTCTACGATCCGATCGATGAGACGTCGCTGAACGGCACGACGCGCTATGCGATCGGCCCGCACCTCGCCGTGCGCGGCGCCGCACACTGGATCGATTACAAGCGGCCGCAGCGGCCGTTGTCGAACACGCGCACCGTGATCGTCGGCGGCGGCGTTGACTACGTGAGCCCGCTCGGCAATACGGTCGGCGTCGAGGTGCAGGAGGCGCGCGGCGACGCGCCTGTGGATCAGCAGGTCGATCCGCTCGGCCTTTTCGTCAACAACGACTTTCGCCAGCGCGACATCGGCGTGCTCGGCACCTTCGGCGTGACGCCCTCGATCCGCGTCGCCGGGCGCGTCGGCCGCACGACGCGCTCGTACACCGTGCTGCCGGGACGCGACTTCAGCGGCCCGACCTGGGCTGTCGCAGCCCAGTGGTTTCCGACGGCGAAGACGGTGTTCGTTGTCGAGTCAGCGAAGAACATCTCGTCGATCATCGATGTCGGCGCGAGCCACATGGTAGTCAAGGGCTACTCTCTCGGGCCGGGCTGGGCAGTCACTTCGAAGCTCAACCTGCAGGCGCGCTACATACGCCAGCACCAGACATTCGAAGGCGACCCGGCCGCGGCGCTCGGCATCTCGCCGATCAGGGAGGAAATCGTGAGCGACATCCGCTTGGGCGCCTATTGGGAATACACGCGGCGCATCCACTGGCAATTCGCCTTCGACCACGGGCGGCGCGACTCAAACCTGGTCGGGCGCAACTACCGCTACAACGCCGCCATCGCCCAGGTCCGTTACGTCTTTTGAATTCGGGGACGGAGCCCGAACTGCTCCGTTCGCGCTCGCCTAGCGGCCGTACGCGTCTTCGAAGCGCACGATGTCGTCTTCGCCGAGATAGGCGCCCGACTGCACTTCGATGATCTCGAGCGGCAGCTTGCCCGGGTTCTCGAGGCGGTGCTTGGTGCCGGGCGGAATGTAGGTCGATTCGTTTTCGGTGAGGAGAAAGCTCTGCTCGCCGCGCGTGACACGCGCAGTGCCGCGCACGACGATCCAGTGCTCGGCGCGGTGGTAATGCATCTGCAGCGATAGCGCGGCACCCGGCTCGACGACGATGCGCTTCACTTGGAAGCGCTCGCCCTTCTCGATGCCGTCGTAGCTGCCCCAGGGCCGATGCACCTTGCGATGCACGAGACACTCTTCGCGCCCGGCGGCCTTGAGCGAGGCGACGAGCTTGCCGACCGCTTGGGCGCTTTCCTTCTTCGCCACCAGCACCGCGTCCGGCGTCTCGATCACCACCACGTCTTCCATGCCGACGCACGCCACCATGCGATGCTGCGCGAGCACCAGCGCATTTTTCGTATCCGCGAGATGCACGTCGCCGTGGGACGCGTTGCCGGCGGCGTCCTTCTCTTCGATCGCCCACAAGGCGTCCCAGGCGCCAACATCCGACCAGCCCGCCTCCAAGCGCACGACGACTGCCTGGATGGGACCCGCCTCTGCAGCAATGCGCTCCATCACGGCGTAGTCGATCGAGTCGGACGGGCACTCGCCGAAGCGCTCGGCGTTCATGCGCAGGAACGCGCCGTCCCGCTCGCCCTGCCGGTAGGCGCGCTCGCAGGCGGCGAAGATGTCCTTGCGAAAGTTGCCGATGGCGTCGAGCCACGCCGAGGCGCGCACGGCAAAGATGCCGCTATTCCAGAGATAGCGGCCGCTCTGCAGGTATTCGCGCGCGGTGGCGGCGTCGGGCTTCTCGACAAACGCCTCGATAACGCTCGTGCCCGCCTCGCCGAGCGCGCGTCCGGCGCATATGTAGCCATAGCCCGTTTCCGCCGA
>JBHELS010000286.1:0-8253 GCA_046263015.1 Burkholderiales bacterium
GCGCAGCGTGTTGATCTCGCCGTTGTGGCAGACGAGGCGGAAGGGGTGCGCGAGGTCCCACGACGGGAAGGTATTGGTCGAGAAGCGCTGGTGCACCATCGCGATCGCCGACTCGACGCGCGCGTCCTTGAGATCGAGGTAGTACTCGCCGACCTGATTGGCGAGCAGCATGCCCTTGTAGCAGACGGTGCGCGCCGACATCGACGGCACGTAGAACTCCTTGCCGTGCTTCAACTTCAGCGCCTGAATGGCGTGCCCTGAGCTCTTGCGGATGATGTAGAGCTTGCGCTCGAGCGCGTCGGTCACCGTGACGCGGCGGCCGCGGCCGATGAAGACCTGGCGGATCACGGGCTCGAGCTTTTTCGCCGGCTCGGCGAGGTCGGAGTTGTCGACCGGCACGTCGCGCCAACCGAGCAGATGCTGTCCCTCGTCCTTGATGGCACGCTCGATCTCGTATTCGCAGGCGATGCGCGAGGCCGGATCTCGCGGCAGGAACACCATGCCGACGCCGTACTGACCCGCGGTAGGCAGCTTCACGCCTTGCTTGGCCATCTCTTCCCGGTAGAAGCGCTCCGGGATCTGGATCAGGAGGCCGGCACCATCCGAGAGCTTCGGATCCCAGCCCACGGCACCGCGGTGCGTGAGGTTGCGCAGCACCGTGAGCCCTTGCTCGACGATGGTGTGCGACTTCTTGCCCTTGATGTTGGCGACGAAGCCGACGCCGCAGGCGTCATGCTCGTTCTCGGGACGGTAAAGCCCTTGCGGCGCTAAGCCCATGAGAGGAGGGGAAGGAGGTCCATGCGGCTATGCACAAAAGATGCGATCGAACCTTCGAATATACCTTTGCGGTCTGCCTGCTACAACAATGGCTGCGTTGCAGCGGCGAGGACCTCGTCGACGAGGCGCGCGTCGACATCGGCGTGAAGCCGGGCCCGTCCCATGCCCTCGAGCAGCACGAAGCGCACGCGACCCTGCGCCGTTTTCTTGTCGACCGACATGAGCTCCTGCCATTGGACGGGGGAAAGGATTGGCGGGCGTGTCGGCAGGCCCGCGCGCGCGACAAGGCGCGCGATGCGCTCGGCCTCCGGTGGCGGCAGCAAGCCAGCGCGCGCCGAGAGCTCGGCCGCGAGGACCATGCCGGCGGCCACCGCCTCGCCGTGCAGCCACGGCCCGAAGCCGGTCGCGGCCTCGATGGCGTGCCCAAAGGTATGGCCGAGATTTAAAAGCGCGCGCTGGCCCGTCTCGCGCTCGTCTTGGGCGACGACGGCGGCCTTGAGCTCGCAGGAGCGACGAACGGCATGCAGAAGCGCCGTCCGCTCGCGCGCGAGAAGCGCATCGATGTGGTCCTCGAGCCAGGCGAAAAAGGCCTCGTCCAGCGCGGCACCGTGCTTGATCACTTCCGCCACGCCGGCGCGAAGTTCGCGATCGGAAAGCGTGTCGAGCGCTGCAACGTCGCTGATGACCGCGACCGGCTGGTGGAAGGCGCCGATCATGTTCTTGCCGCGCGGGTGATTGATCGCCGTCTTGCCGCCGACGGACGAGTCGACCTGTGCGAGCAGCGTCGTCGGCACTTGAATGAACGGCACGCCGCGCTGATAGATCGCGGCGCTAAAGCCGGCGAGATCGCCGATGACGCCGCCGCCGAGAGCCACCAGCGTCACATCGCGGCCTAAGCGCGCCTCGAGCAGCCGGTCGAATATGCGCTCGAGCGTCGGCCAGCCCTTCGCACGCTCACCTTTTTCCACGACGATTTCGACCACGCGGGCGCCGGCGGATTCGAGCGTTGCGCGCACGCGGCCGGCGTAAAGCGGGGCGACCATTTCGTCCGTGATGAGCGCCGCAGTGCTTTTAATGTGTGGTGCATAGAGCTCGGCGCGCTCGAGGATGCCCGCACCAAGGTGAATCGTGTAGGCGCGCGCGCCGAGCGCTACGCGGAGGCTTTCCATCGCTGCAAGAGCTCCTTGGCGAGGGATCGGGTGATCGACGGAACACTCTCGCGCCCGCTATCGAGCACGAGATCGGCGATCGAGCGGTAGAGCGGGTCGCGTTCGGCGTGGAGCTCGCGCAGGCGCGCGAGCGGATCGGCGGTCGCGAGGAGCGGCCGATTGCGGTCCTGCCGCACTCGCTCGTACAGGTCTTCGGGCGCCGCGCACAGATACACCACGGTGCCGCGGGCGGCGAGGCACCGCCGGTTTTCCTCGGCAAGGACGCTGCCGCCACCTGTAGCGAGGACGATGCCGTCGAGCGCCGTCAGCTGCGCGAGCACCTGCGACTCCCGCATACGAAACCCGGCTTCGCCTTCGATGTCGAAGATCGTCGGCACCTTCACGCCGCAGCGGCGCTCGATCTCAACGTCGGAGTCGAGAAAGGCGAGCTTTAGCCGCCGCGCAAGGAGGCGCCCAACGGTGGTCTTGCCCGCGCCCATCATGCCGACGAGAAAAAGATTGCCGGCGCTCGTCATGGTGGCATTGTAGAAACAAAAACGGCCGGGCAAGCCCGGCCGCGTAAATACCGCGAGCTGCGGCGATCAGCGAACCGTGAGCCGCTCGTTCATGATCCGCGGCGTGATGAAGACGAGGAGTTCCGTCTTGCCAGTGCTGAGCGTCGTGTTCTTGAAGAGCCAGCCGACCACCGGCAGATCGCCAAGCAGTGGGATCTTAGTGACGTCCGTACGGTCGTTCTGCTCGTAGATCCCGCCGATTACCACAGTGCCGCCGTTTTCGACCAGGACCTCCGTCTTCACATGTTTGGTGTTGATCTGCACGCCGGCGGCGGTCGTGGCGCCGGGCTGATCCTTGTTGACGTCGAGCGTCATGATGACGTTGCCGTCCGGCGTAATCTGCGGCTTCACTTTGAGGGCGAGGTTCGCCTTGCGGAAAGACACGGACGTCGCGCCGGACGAGGTCGCCTGCTGGTAAGGGATCTCCGTGCCTTGCTCGATCAACGCCTCCACCTGATCGGCGGTCAGCACGCGCGGGCTCGCAATGATCTTGCCCTTGCCGTCTGCCTCTAGCGCCGAGATCTCGAGGCTCAGGATCCGCGTGGTGGCCGCGTTGAAGAGGATGAACGAAAGCTGGCCGGCGTTGAATCCGTTCAGGCCGTTTGCCGGGAAGTTGGACTGCAATCCCGGGCCGTTGATGACGGACGTGCCCTGGACCAAGCCAGCGAATTGGCCGGTGTTCACGAGCTCGCCACCGACCGCCATGTTCGCGCCCTGGGCCGAGCGGCTGCTGCGGTCGAGGTAGCCGAGGCGCACGCCAAGGTTTCGGCTGAACGTCTCGTTCGCCTCGACGATGCGCGCCTCGATCATCACTTGGCGCACCGGAATGTCGATCTTGGCAAGCAGGCGCCGTACCTCCTCGAGGCGGCTCGGCGTGTCTTGCACGAAGAGCGTATTCGTGCGGGCGTCCACGACCGCGCTGCCGCGCTTGGACAGAATGCGCTGCGCCGGATCCGACAGCAGCTTCTGCACGTCGCTCGCCTTCTGGTAATTCATTTGGAAGGTTTCGGTACGTGTCTGCTCGAGGTCGGAAATCTGCTGCTGCGCCTCGAGCGCGAGCTTCTCGCGCGTCGCGAGCTCGTCGCGCGGCGCGATCCAGATGACGTTGCCGCTCCTGCGGCTGTCAAGACCCCGGGTCTGCAGGATGATGTCGAGCGCCTGGTCCCATGGAACGTCCTTCAAGCGGAGCGTGATGTTGCCGGTCACCGTGTCGCTCGTGATGACGTTCAGATCGGTGAAATCGGCGATGACGTTCAGGACCGCGCGCACTTCGACGTTCTGGAAATTGAGCGACAGTTTTTCGCCCGTGTAGCGGCCGCGCTGCGAGGCGCGCGACGGGTCAGCCGACACCGGCTTCACTTCGAGGACGAACTGGGTGTCCGACTGGTAGGCGGTGTGCTCCCACTGCCCTTTCGGTTCGATCACCATGCGCACATTCGCGCCCTGCTGGAAGGTGCTCACGGTGTTGACCGGCGTGCCAAAGTCGACCACATCGAGCCGCCGCCGCAAGTTCTCCGGGAGCGCGGTCTGCAGGAACTCGACGATGATGTTCTGGCCCTGCTGTCGGATGTCGATACCCGTGGTCGTGTCCGAGAGGTCGACCACGAGCCGGCCTTCGCCGGCGCGCCCGCGGCGGAAATCGACGTCGCGGATGGCATGCTTGCTGTCTGCGCGGCCGGCCGAGAAGCGCGCTGCCTGGCCCCCGGGGCCGGTCTGCGTCACCGCGGGCTCCGACAGCGTGATGAGCATGTTACGGCCGTCGAGCGTCGCTTCGTGAGCGACCGACCGGCGTAGGTTCAGTACGAGTCGCGTGCGGTCATTACCCTGCACGACGTTCATGCTCCGAAGCTCGCCCTGGCCGATGTCCTGTGAGGCGCGCCCAAGTCCGTTGCTCGTGTTGGGGAAGTCGAACGCAATGCGCGGCGGATTGGAGACCGCGAAATTCGGTGGCACATTGGCTAGCGGCTCCTTGGTCGTGACGCGCACGACCGTCTTGCCGCCCTGCTGGCTGACCTCGAAGGCCTCGATGGTGTTGGTCTGGGCGGCGGCGAGACCGATGCCCAAGAGCCACAGCAAGTATGCGTATAGAAGCGTTTTCGTTTTCATTCTTATTGCCTCCACGGTATGCGGCCGCGCTAGAGCAGCGTGCTGGCTTTATTTCTGCGCCTCCAAGAGCTGCAGGGCACTGTTCCGCTCGACCCATTCGCCGCCGCTGTCCTGCACGAGCTCCTTCAGCTTGATCTGCCCGTCGTCGATGGTGGTAATGACGCCGAAGTTCTGCCCCATGTAGTTGCCCTTCTTCACGCGGTACAGGTTCGGTCCCGCCTTGACGAGCCCGAAGGTCTCCTTCTCTTGCGAGATGGTGCCGAGCATCTGGATCGACTCGAGTGGAAAGGCCTCGAGCGGCTCCTTCACTCGCTTTTCGTGCTCGGCGAGCTTGGTCTGGGCACCCGAAGGACGCGAGTTGCGCGCGACCTCGATGCGTTCGATGCGGAATGGGTCGACCTGTCCTTCGCCGGCGTACGGCACCGGTTCATAGGGTTTCACCTGGGGTAGCGGAGGAACTTGACCGCGGAAGTCCTTGGTGAGCTGGGCAAGTTCCTGTTTCAGGTCACCATGCTCGTCCGCGCCACAAGCTGCGAGCGCGAGCATTGCAAGACCGGCAATGAAGACGTGCTTCATTTCTTTGCCGCCCCTTTCTTCGCCGCCTGGGTCGCTTTGCGCTGCGCCGCCAGCTCCTCGTCGTCGAGATAGCGGAAGGTGCGCGCCGTAGCATCCATGGACAACTGATTGTCCTTGCTAGCGGTGATCGCGACATCGTTGAGCGTGACGATGCGCGGCAACTGACCGACGTCGCTCGCGAACGCCCCCATGTCGTGGTACGTGCCGCTCACTTTCACCGAGATCGGACGCTCCGCGTAGAACTCGCGCGTGATCTCCGCAGGCGCCGGACGGAAGAGCTCGAACTGCAGGCCGCGGCCCAGCCCCGCCTGGTTGATGTCGACGAGCAAGCCGTCCATTTGCGAGCGATTGGGCAGCTGCCGCAGCAGCGCGCCGAACTGAGTGTCGATCTCGCGAAGCTGCTGGCGGTGCAAGTCGAGATTCACTGCCTGCTTTTTCTTGCCGAGATATTCCTGCTTCAGCTTGACTTCCTGGTTACGCATTTGCTCGAGCTCGTCGATCTGGCTCGCCGTATCGGCGAAATATCCGGCGACCGGAATGGCGGCGAGGATCGCGAGGAGCACCACCGCCTTGGGGGCGGCATGCCAGGTTCCGGCATCTTTCCAATTGGTTCGCTTGAACTCGTCGAGGAAGCCTGTGAGATTGACGGCCATGGGCTAGCCTTTCTTCGGCGCGGCCGGCACGCTGGCCGGCGCCGCCGGCGTCTCGACGGGCGCGCGCTTGAGCGACACGAACATGGTGAATTCCGACACGCGGCGCTTGTCGAGCGGCGCGGATTTCACTTCGATCAGCTCGGGCTCGCCGAGCCATTTGGACGATTCGATGTTGCGCATGAGCGTCGAGACACGCGCGTTCGACTGCGCGTAGCCGAGAAGTTGCACCCGCATGCCCTTTTGCGCGATCGATTTCAAGAACACGCCCTCGGGCATCTGTTTGACTAGCTCATCGAGCAGGTGAACCGTCTGCGCGCGGTCGGCTTGCAGCGTCTCGATGATTTGCTTGCGGGCGAGGAGCGCCTGGATCTCGTCCTTCAGCTTGTTGATCTCGGCGATCTCCTTGTCGAGCTTGCCGATCTCGCTCTTCAGGAACTGGTTGCGTCCCTCCTGGCTGCTGATCCGCTCGGCGTAATAGCTATGGATGAGGCCGACCACCAGCAGCCCAACGACGGCCGTGCCGGCGGCGACGACCGCGAAATGCCGTTTGGCGCGCTTGCGCCGCTCGGCGCGGTGCGGCAGCAGGTTTATGCGGGCGACGTTCATTGCGGGTCAAATCTCCTCATGGCGAGGCCGCAGGCGACGATCAGCGAGGGCGCGTCGGCCATGAGCCGCTTGAGCTGCACCCGCGGAGAGGTCTGCATCTGGGCAAATGGATTGGCGACGCTCGTGGCAACCTGGGTACGGGTGTTGACCACCTCGTCAAGCCCCGGAATAACCGCCGAGCCACCCGCGAGCAGGATGTGCTCCACGCTGTGGTATTGCGTCGAAGTAAAGAAAAACTGAAGCGCGCGCTGGATTTCCCCGGCAAGGTTTTCCATGAAGGGCCGCAGCACTTCCGCCTCAAAGTCTTCGGGCAGGCCCCCGGAGCGCTTGGCGTTTTCGGCTTCCTCCGCACTCATGCCATAGCGGGTAACGATCTCTTGGGTAAGCTGGTTGCCCCCGAAGGCCTGCTCGCGGGCATAGACCGATTGATCGTTTCTTAGCACGGTCACATTCATGACGTTCGCGCCCACGTCCACTACCGCGATGTTCTGATCCTTGCCGGCGTTGGGCAGCGCCTGCACGACGAGACCGAGGGCGGTTTGCTGCGCGAAGGACTCGACATCCATGACAAGCGCCTTGAGGCCGGCCGACTCGGCGACCGCCACGCGGTCTTCCACCTTTTCCTTGCGGGTGGCGGCAATCAGCACTTCCTGCTCGTCAGGAGTCGCCGTAGAGGCGCCGACCACTTGAAAATCGAGGTTCACTTCCTCGAGCGCAAAGGGGATGTACTGGTTCGCCTCGCTCTCGACCTGGACCTCGAGCTCGTTCTCGCGCAAGGTCGCCGCCACGACGATCTTTTTCGTGATCACGGCGCCCGTCGGTACGGCCATGGCGACGTGCTTGGTGCGGGTCCCGAGCCGCTTGTGGGCGCGTCGAACTGCGTCGGTCACCGCTTCGAGGTTATTGATGTTGCCGTCGACCACGGCGTCTCGAGCGAGGGGCTCAATGGCGTAGCGCTCGACCCGGTAGCTCCCCTTGCCGGCCTCGACAATCTCGAGCATCTTCACCGAGGAGGAACTGATATCGAGTCCAAAGAGCGGCGGCGCCTTGGGCGTAAACAGGTCGAATTGCATTTCTTTTTTCCCCTTTTCGTACCGTAGTTTAGCCGCGATACGTAGAATTCGCGTTAAATGCTAGCAACAAGCCCCGCAGGTGTCTAGTGAATTGTCGGCGCGAAGGAGCGCGCGGTATGATCTGCCCCGCCGTCCAAGCGCTTCCTACTGGGGCTTGCGAACGGCCTAAATCCCGAATGTGGCTTCGTTTTCTTGGGTTTCCGCTCGCCTTGCTGGCAGGCTCGGCCGCGGCTGCGCTCCTGGTTCTCGGACTGGTGGTCGTACTCGCCTATCCCAACCTGCCCGAGCTCGGCTCGCTCACCGCTTACCAGCCGAAAGTACCGCTTCGTATCTACACGGCCGAGGGGACGCTGATGGCGGAATTCGGCGAGGAGCGCCGCGCCGTCGTCTCTATCGCAGATGTGCCGGTGGCTCTGAAAAACGCCATCATCGCGGCCGAAGACGAGCGCTTCTACCAGCACCCAGGAATCGACTATATCGGCGTGCTGCGCGCCGCTTACGCGAACCTCGTCGCCGGCGGCCGGCGGCAAGGCGCGAGCACCATCACCATGCAAGTGGCACGCAACTTCTTTCTCTCGTCGGAGAAGACGCTCACTCGCAAGCTGTACGAGGCGCTCCTCGCGTTCAAGATCGAGCACAGCGTCTCGAAGGAGCAGATTCTCGAGCTCTACGTCAATCAGATTTACCTTGGCCAACGCGCATACGGCTTTGGCGCCGCCTCGCAGATCTATTTCGGCAA